>JBIKNV010000089.1:0-8652 GCA_044358475.1 Pirellulales bacterium
CTGTCAGGGCCCTCGTGGGCCGCGTGCTCACCTGTGTCTATCAGTCCACGGCGAACTCCGGCCCGGTGACGCTGTCCGCCGCCCGGGGGTTGGCCGACGCACTCGGGGCAACGTTCCACACGTTTGATGTCGAGCCGATGGTCGCTGCCTACACGGCGGCCGTCGCCACGGCGCTCGGCCGCCCGCTGGACTGGGCACACGACGACATCGCCCTGCAGAACATCCAGGCCCGCGCCCGCTCGCCCGGCGTCTGGATGCTCGCCAATGTGATCGGGGCCCTGCTCCTCTCCACCAGCAACCGGTCCGAGGCGGCGGTCGGCTATGCCACGATGGACGGTGACACGTCCGGCGGCATCGCCCCCATCGCTGGAATTGACAAGGCATTTCTGCGGCGGTGGCTCGTGTGGATGGAACGACATGGCCCCGAGGGACTGGCACCGATTCCGGCGCTGGCGGCCGTGAATGCCCAGGCACCGACGGCCGAACTGCGGCCGGCCGGCTCGGGGCAGACCGACGAGGGCGACCTCATGCCGTACGACGTACTGGACACGATCGAGCGGTGCGCGATCCGTGACAAGCAGTTGCCCGTCGAGGTTTGGCGGCGCATCCAGGTGCTCTTCCCGGATCATGATCCACGGCAGTTGGCGGCATGGACGGAGCGATTCTTCGCGCTCTGGAGCCGCAACCAGTGGAAGCGGGAACGGTACGCCCCCTCCTATCACCTTGACGATGAAAACCTCGACCCCAAGACATGGTGTCGCTTCCCGATCCTCTCCGGCGGCTTTGCCCGCGAGCTCGCCGACCTGCGGGCGGCTGCTGCGCAAGGGAATGACTCGTAAAGAAATCCGCTCCGGGGTGCCTGTGCCGCGTCGCCGGACGTTCGCTGCGGGCATCGTGCCCTTCGCTCACTCGATGCTGGCTTCGCTTTCGGCATCCTGCCTTCGCTTGCCAGCAACGCCGGCTCCACGGCACAGGCACCCCGGAGCTTCGCGGCTCGGATGGTCATCCAGTGGCGGCAGCTATCGTCGCTACGCATTTGACCAGATAGTCAGCAAGGGCATCGGCAGCGTGGAGGGCTCGTTCGCGGAGTTCGGCCAGTTCGCCGATTGCCGCCGGCCGTCGCCAGGCGAGGCGTATTGCAGCCCCGGCCTGCCGGGCGGGGCTGGCGATGGCGGCAAGCGTCGCGATGTCGGGGGCGATCGACTCGGTGGCGGTGTCGCTCACGGCGCGGATCACGTGGCAGGGGATGCCGGCCCGGGCGGCGACGGCCGCGATCCACCACGACTCCATGTCGACGGCCACAGCGCCCGTGGCTGCATGGAGGGCTTGCTTGGCGGCCGGTGTGGCCACGACGGCGTCTCCGGTGACGAGGAGCCCGCCGGTTGCAGCCTGGCGGCCGCTGGGACGTGACTGGAGCGGTGGGATCGACCGGATGTCAGCCGAGCCAATGCGGCCGAGCGTCTTTGGCACGATGATCGTCGAGCGGGGCACCGCCGAATCGAGCCCCCCGCAAAGCCCGGCAGCAATGATGGCCTGCCGCGGGCGGTGGCCATCGATCACGATGTGCGTCGCCTGCTCGGCGGCTGCCCGCCCGACTCCCGCCTCGATCACTGCCAGCGACCTGGGGCCGAGCTGCCCCACGGTGACCCGCCGGTCCGCCGCCCGCAGCCGCACGGCCCCGCCGAGCCGCTCGCACAATGGCCGCGCTTCCAGCGGGAGTGCTACGACGATCGCAATATCAACCTGCTCAAGGGAACGGTGCATACAACGGTAAGGTAGCGTTTTGTGCGGCGTTTGCAGCATGTTTCTCCTCGCCCAAACGGCCTCGCCCCCGAGGTTCCCCGCTGGTACAGTCCCGGCCTCGGAATCCGGGATCGAGGCGGCCGCGCCGGCGTTTCCCAGCCTGCCAGGAGAGGCTTTTGTGCGAGCAGTACGCAGATGGATGGAACGGGCGGTGGTGGTTGCAGGACTGGTCTGGATCGCGGGGACCTCACTCGGCCAGCAGCCCGCCCAGCCAAACCAGCCACGTCCTGCGGCCCCGGTCTTTCCACAACTCACTCCCCAACAGCAGGCGGCGCTTGACCAGTTGCTGGCTGCGTGGGAGACGCGGAATGCATCGGTGCGAACCTGGTCATGTGGCTTCCACAAGTGGGAGTACAACGCCTGGAGCCCCGCCACCGGCACCGGCGAGCAGCTGGCCTTTGCCGAGAGCAGCGGCGAGATCAAGTATGCGGCTCCCGACAAGGGACTGTTTCGCGTGAAGGAATCGAAGCAGTGGAACCCCGAGACTCGTCGCTACGAAGTGCGGACGGGCGAGGCGGGTGAACACTGGGTGTGCAATGGCACGAGCATCTACGAGTTTCGCCACAGCGAACGTCAACTTCGTGAGACGAAGCTGCCACCCGAAATGCAGGGCAAGGCGATCAGCGACGGCCCGTTGCCTTTCGTCTTCGGGGCCAAGGCTGACACGCTCAGGAAACGCTATGCCATGCGGATCATTACGCCGACGGGTGTGGCCGACCAGGTGTGGCTCGAAGCACTGCCGCGATTCCAGGCCGATGCCGCCAACTTCTCGAAGGTCGAGTTGATCCTTCAGGCCCGCGACCTGATGCCCTTCGCCATCCAAATCTATAAGCCGGGTGGCCAAGACCGCGACGTCTATCAGTTTGATCCAAAGACGAGTCTCATCGACCGGAGCCTCGACCTGATTCGCGACTTTTCGCGGCCCATCACGCCGCTGGGCTACACGTTCATCGTGGAGGATGCCGGGGGCGGTCAGCCGCCGCCGCCTCCGCCGCGGTCGGCTGGGCCAGTGGTTCTCCCCAGGGCCGGCTGAGAACCGTCTCACGCGGAAAGCATCGCGCGGCTCGTGATGGCGGTATACTGGGGTTGAATCATTCGCTCTCCAGAGGCACCGATGCCGCTCATCGATCCTTCCCACCCCCTCGCGGATCTTCTCCGGCGCGACCGGCGGTATCCGCTCGATGCCTATATTTTTATCCTCGAGTCGTTGTCCTTCGCTCAGGAGGCGCTGGGCATGGGCCAGGAGCCGCCGGCCGAGGAACTGGAGCCGATTCCGGGTGGTGAGCAGCCTTCGGGAGGCCGCCCGCGATCGAAGGCCGGTCGCTCGCGTCGCCGCCGGGCGGAACGGCACCTCACTGGTCAGGAACTCTGTGAGGCGGCCCGTCAGTATGCGCTGCAGCAGTACGGATATCTTGCCCGCACGGTGCTGGCGGCGTGGGGTCTGAAGTCGACTGATGACTTCGGGGAATTGGTCTTCAACATGATCGATATCGGCCAGATGCGAAAAACGCGGCATGATAAGCGGGAAGACTTTCATGACGTCTACGATTTCCGGGAGGCGTTCTCCCGCGATCTGGCATTCGTCGCCCCCGAGGCGGAGTGAGGCTCGTCGATGACCGGACAGGCCGCGCGTGCGAACCCGTCGGCACGTCTCCTTCGCGCCTGGCTCCCCTTGGCGGTGGCGGCCGAAGTGGTGTGGTTGATCTTCCTGGTCTGGATGGCATGGCAGGCGTGATTCCGCATCTTGATCAACTGCCGCTGTGGGCCGCATTTGTGCCGCTGGGGCTCTACCTGCTCGTGGTTGGAGCGGCTCATCTCCGCCGCCGGCCGGTGGCCATCGCCGGTGGCTGGGACTGGACGCTCTTGGGGGCGGCCGTAACAGGCCTGATGGTGGTCGGACCACTGGCGCTTCTGCAGCCGGCCATGGGAAATGCCCCCTGGACGGTGATCCTGCTGTTGGTGCTCTTCGTGCTGTTGGTGGCGCTGGGGGCGCTGGTGTCGCGGCCGCGGCTCGTGATCTACAACATCACACTGGACCAGTTACGGCCCCTGCTGGTCGACGTGGTGACCGCCCTCGATGCCTCCACGCGGTGGGCCGGCAGCACCGCCGCCCTGCCGGCACTGCAGCTTGAGGTGCGGGTCGACGGACACGGCCCGTGGCGGACCGTCAGCCTGGTGGCCGGTGGTGAGCGATCCAGTGCCGAGGGCTGGAACGAACTGTGCCGCCGGCTCCGGCGGGAGTTGCGGGGGCTGCGCGTGCGGTCGAGTCCCTGGGCGGCGTTGTTTCTTCCGCTCGGCGCCGTCGTGCTCGCGGCGTCATGCTGGTACGCCTCTTCTTCCTCCTCTGGTGGCAGTGCCGATGCCGCCTCGTCCGTCACGTCTCCCGGAGAAGATCCCGATGCCGGTCCACGTCGACCTGACGCCCCATGAGATCACCGTTCCGGTCGTGATCCGTAATGCCTCGCCGGCACGGCTCTATGAAGATGCCGTGTTGCGGGAGCATGCCGGGATCGTTTCGAGCGGTGCGATCGCGATTCGTTCCGGTGCGAAGACCGGCCGCAGTCCGGCCGACAAGCATCTCGTCCGCAGCCCCGAATCGGAGCGGGATGTCTGGTGGGGGCCGGTAAACCATGCCATCGACGAGCACACGTTTCTCCTGAATCGTCAGCGGGCGATCGATTACCTCAATACCCGTGACCAGGTCTATGTCTGTGACGGGTACGCCGGCTGGGATCCGGCGAGCCGGCTGAAGATCCGTGTGCTGTGTGCCCGCGCCTATCACGCCCTCTACATGCACAACATGCTCATCCGGCCCACGCTCGACGAACTCGAGCAGTTCGGTGCCCCCGATCATGTGATCTACAACGCCGGCCAGTTTCCGGCGAATCCGTATACGGCCCAGATGACCAGCCGCACCAGCGTCGACCTGTCCCTCGAGCGTCGCGAGCAGGTGATCCTCGGCACCGAGTATGCCGGCGAGATGAAAAAGGGGGTGTTTACCGTGATGCACTGGCTGCTGCCCGGCCGAGGCATCCTGTCGATGCACTGTTCAGCCAATGAGGGCCACCACGATGGCGATGTGGCCCTCTTCTTCGGCCTCTCCGGCACTGGCAAGACGACCCTCTCGGCCGATCCTGCACGGCGGCTGATCGGTGATGACGAGCACGGCTGGGGCGATGACGGCGTCTTCAATATTGAAGGGGGTTGCTATGCCAAGTGCATCCACCTCTCCGCGGCCAAGGAGCCGGAGATCTATCGAGCCATCCGGTTCGGCACGGTGCTTGAAAACGTCGTCTATGAGTCGGCGACGCGGGAGGTCGATTTCGAGTCGAGCGCGATCACGGAAAACACCCGGGCCGCCTACCCGATCGACTTCATCGACAACGCAAAGATTCCCTGCGTGGCGGGCCATCCCCGCAACGTGATCTTCCTCACCTGCGACGCCTCGGGTGTGCTGCCGCCGGTGAGCCGGCTCTCACGGGAGCAGGCGATGTATCACTTTCTTTCCGGCTACACCGCCCGCGTGGCCGGCACCGAGATGGGGATCGTGGAGCCGCAGGTGGCCTTCTCCACCTGTTTCAGCGCCGCCTTCCTCGTGCGGCATCCGGCTGTCTACGCCCGCCTCCTCGCGGAGAAGCTCAGGCGGCACGGAACGCAGGCATGGCTTGTGAACACCGGCTGGACCGGGGGCGCCTACGGCACGGGGCAGCGGATCGACCTCGGCGTGACACGGCGGATCATCGACGGCATTCATTCCGGCGCGCTCGCCACGGCGCCCGTGGCCCGTGATCCCGTGTTTGGCCTCGATGCCGTGACGGCGGTGCCCGGGGTCGATCGGGCGGGGCTCGTGCCCGCCGGAGCCTGGAGCGACGCTTCCGCCTGGGAGCAGGCAGCCCGAAAACTGGCGGTCCGCTTTCGCGAGAATTTTGCAACCTACGCGGCAGAGGCCGGAAGGGATATCCTAGAAGCAGGTCCGGTTGCTCTCTGAAACGCCTCCGAAAGGATCACCCATGTCCAACGTCGTGCTGCTTGCGATCTGTGCTCTCTGTGGCTTGGCGACCATGTTTGCGGATACGAGCCGTGCCGATTCGCCGCTTGCGGGCACCATGAAGACGATCGACGGAAAAGATGTCGACTTGGGAACCTATCAGGGCAAGGTCGTGCTGATCGTCAACGTGGCCAGCCGCTGCGGGGCCACGCCGCAGTATTCCGGCCTGCAGGCACTCTATGAAAAGTACAAGGACAAGGGCTTCCTGGTGCTCGGGTTTCCGGCCAACGACTTCGGCGCCCAGGAGCCGGGCAGTGACGAGCAGATCAAAGAGTTCTGCTCGACGAAATATGCCGTGAGCTTTCCGATGTTTTCGAAGATCTCGGTGAAGGGGCCGGAGAAGGCGGCGCTCTACAAGGTGCTTACCGAAACGGCTGACCCGAGTGGCGAGGTGGGCTGGAACTTCGAGAAGTTCCTGATCGGCAAGGACGGGAAGATCGCGGGCCGCTTCAAGACCCGTGTGTCACCGGACGATGCGGAGCTTGTGTCGGCCATCGAGGCGGCGCTCGCGAAGTGAGAGCGGATGCGCTTTTCCTGAGAGGGTAAGAGGAGTTGCCCGTGCCACGGAGCCGGCGTTGTTGGCAAGCGCAGCCATGGATGGCGAAAGCGCAGCCAGCATCGAGCGAGCGCAGGCCTGGAGGGCCGGAGTGAGCGTCCGGCGATGAGGCACGGGCAACTTCTCGCGGTGCCGTTTGAGCACGTCGCAACTTCAGCCAGTGCCGATCAGGCCGAAGGCGCGGGTCAGGGAGGTGTTGCGTCCGTTGCCGCTGATCGTGTTGCCACGGAGCGTCGTGCCCGTCGAGTTGCCGCTGGCGAGCACGCCAAAGCCGCGGTTGCTGATGAACTGGTTGCGTTCGATCGTGGCCCCCTGGGCGTCGACGAGCAGGAGGCCGTTGCCGTTGCCACTCGAGGTGTTTTCCGTGAGCGTCGTGCCGGCTGACTGGCCGCCGACGTAGATGCCGGTCGAGTAAAGGCCCTTTGCGGCGCCGCCGATGGTGGTGTTCGCAGTCACGGAGAGGCCCCAGGCGTTGTCGAGATAGATCCCGAGGAGGCCGCTGCCAGAGACCGTGTTGCCCGTGATGCGGCTGCCGGCTAGCGACCCGGCGGCGTAGAGGCCCCAGGACAGGCTGTTCGTGATCAAACTGTCGCGGATGACTGCGGTGCGGGCCCCGACGACCGAGATGCCGATCGACGACGCGGCAACGGAGACGTTTTCCACCGTTGTCGCTGCGGCCACGACGATGCCGCTTCCTTGGGCAAAACCGGTGACCGCGAGCGACCGGATTTCGGTGGCGGGAGTGGATAGTGTGGGGCCCCAGAGTGGCCCGGCTGCCGCGACAGGGCGGGGCATCGCGCCCGGTCGGGGTGGCAGCACGCGGACGGACGATCCGACCCGCAGGCCGTCGGCAGCACCGGGGATCGCGGCGCCGCTGATCGTCACGCCCGAGGCCTGCCCGTCGATCACAATCGACGACGTCAGCGTGGGGAGAGCCGACGTGAGGGCGATCACGGGCGAACTGCCCACGGGAAGTTCGAAGAGGATCGTTTCGCGACCCGTTGCGGCATTGGCCATCGTGATCGCACTTCGGAGCGAACCGGTGCCGGCATCGGCCGTCGAATCGACGATCAGCGTCGTCACCCGCACAGCAGCGGAAAATTCAGAGGTGTTCAGCGACGTCGATGTCGCGGTGGCCGTGATCCAGTCGGTGAGCGCGGCTTCGGCGACCGGAACTTCCACCGTGAATGGCTGGCCGGCGGCAAGTTCGCTCGTGCCGAGCAGGCGGCGGCCCTGCACCGCCGCAGGATCGGTGGCATCGCTGCCGGGGCTCGCGAAGAACTGCACCGTAAAGAGACCACTGCCAGTCGGTGCCGTGCCCGAGACGCGGATCCACCGCTCTCCGCGAATCGCGGCATCATTGGTGAGCGTGGGCGCGGCCTGGTCAGCGTTGCCGCCGTTCGAGAGCGCGATGCCCCCACCCGTGTTGGCGAAGATGAGGTTCGAGAGGATCTCGTTGCCCACCGAGCCAGAGCCGTTGACCGTGACACCGGTCCCTCGATTGTCGGCAATCGTGTTGCCATGCCGGGCTGAGTCGCCCCCGATTCTCAGGTTCGTGACGCCCGCCGGAGCGTTGGGGTTTGCAAAGTGGGCCGCGGTGAACTGGCCGCGACCAGCGAAGGCGTTTTGGGCGTTCGTCGTGCTCCCCACCTTGAGCCCGAGGAGGCCCGCCGCGGCGTCATAAAGATAGTCGAAGGCCGCGAAGACCTTGCGGCCCGTGTTGAAGAACTGAGTGCTCTGCGGCGGCAGGTTCTCCGTGGAGGTGCCGGCGAGCGGATTGAAGAAGGCGACATCGGTCGGGTTGAGCAGGTTGCTTGAATCCGACGTGTCGATGTCGTACTGCACCGCGCCATTCGCGTTGAGCAGGTTGACTGTCATTGTGCCGCTGAATCTCGACGACGGCGTCTTCCCCGGGAGCGTGAGGATGCCGCTGGGGATGCCCATGTCGATGACGATCTGGCCGGTGCCGCTCGTCGTGCTTTCGTAGGTCACCGTGCCCGTGGCCGGCTGCCAATCAGGGGCCGATTGGCCCTGCTGCGGCAGCCCCGTCGGCGCGAGATCGGTAGAGGCGAAGCCGCTCACGCTGCTGTCGAGCCCGAGCTGCACGCCCGTGGCCGAGATCACGTAGCCGGGCCGCATCGAGCCCGCCTGCATCTCGGTGAGATTCAGGAAGGCGTTGTAGGCCTGGTTTCGGTCGCCGGTGGTCGGGGCCGTGCCCTGTCCCGAGCGATCGAAGCCGATGCCA
>JBIKNV010000090.1:0-8620 GCA_044358475.1 Pirellulales bacterium
CGGCGATCCCGACGACGCTGCCCGCAAGAAGGCGATCGAAAACCACTTTCCCTGGGTCGAGGCCGCCAAGCGGCTGGGATGCCACTCCGTGCGGGTCAATGCGGCCAGCGAAGGGAGTTTCGCAGAGCAGCAGAAACTCGCGGCTGACGGGCTCACGCGACTGGCCGAGTATGCGGCCCAGATGGAGATGGCCGTGATCGTCGAAAACCATGGCGGCCTGTCGAGCAACGGGCAGTGGCTGGCGGGCGTGATGCGTCTGGTCGACAGGCCCAACTGTGGCACGCTCCCCGATTTTGGCAACTTTCATGACTATGACCGCTACCTCGGCATGGAGGAGCTGATGCCCTTCGCCAAGGGCGTCAGCGCCAAGAGCTATGAATTCGACGACGCAGGCAGCGAGGTGCGAACCGATTTCGCCCGCATGCTGAAATTGATGCTCGCTGCCGGATATCACGGTTGGGTGGGCATTGAATACGAGGGCACCACGCTCGCCGAGCCGGAGGGCATCCGCGCGACCAAGCGACTGTTGGAGCGGCTGCAGGCGGAACTTGCCTCCTGAAGGTGAAGCAACCGGTGATCCGCCGCCACTTCGCCGCCAGTCGATTGACCGAACCTTCATCGAGGGGTAGAGTTCGCTCGCCCTCCGTCCACTGCGACGGGCGAACAGCCCGCCACCATGCCCGACAGTCAACCCGCCCCCGCGCGCCACGAAGAGCATTCGCTGCAGCCCCCGGCCGCTGTGCGGGATCACGGGTCGGTCGCCACCCACCCCCGCCGCCGTCGGAGCGACCCGTTGGCGAATCGCGTGCTGGTGGCCTCCACCAGCATCGGCCGGGGTGTGTTTGCCCGGTGGCGACTGTCGGCGGGCCTCGTGGTCGGTGAAATCCGTGGTCGGGTCCTCGACGCGCACCCGGAAGACGCCCAGTATTGCATGGAACTGGGCAGCGGCCGCATTCTCGAACCCGCCGCGCCCTTCCGTTTTCTCAATCATTCTTGCGATCCGAACTGCGAACTCTTCTATTGGGAAGACGACCCAGGGCAGGAAGACCGGCTGTGGCTGCAAACGATTTGTCCGATCGACGCGGGCGAGGAACTTCTGATCGACTACTGCTGGCCGGCCGACGCGGCGATTCCCTGTCAGTGCGGGGCGGCGAATTGTCGGGGGTGGGTGGTCGATCCGGAGGAGCTCCACCTCGTGAGCAAGGCGGCCCCCTAGCAGACTGCGAAACAACTTTGTCGCCGCACGATGCAGCGACGGTCGAGCGTAGGAAACCCTTGGCATTTCCTTCGGTCGAGCACAGGGGAAAAGGGCATGGATGACTTTTTCCACGAGCCACAAGCAGCCTGGCGGCGGTGGGCGTGTATCGCCGTACTCGCCTGCACGATCCTGGCGGCGATCGGGATCTCCCGCCTGCGGGTCGACGACGATCTGCGATCACTCCTGCGGAGTGTCGATGCTGCCGATTCGGCAGACGATTTCCGGCGGATCGACGAGATTGCCGCTCGGTTCGGCGGGCCCGACAGCGACTGCATCGTGAGGGCCACGAGCCGTTCCGGCGACCTGTTCGCCACCGGCACGCTCGCCGCGCTGCGACGACTGGCCGACGATCTGGCCACGGTCGACGGCGTCGCCAACGTGAAGTCGATTTTCGACATCCGCCGCGAGGGGCTCGCCGGCGCCATGCTGCCAGTGATTCCGCGCACTGACCAGCCATTGCTCCCCCAGGAGATGGAAGCGGTGAAGGCCCGTGCGATCCGCCATCCGCTCGTGGGCGGTCACCTCCTTTCGGACGACGCCTCCGCCTCCCTCATCCTGCTCCGGCTGGCAGCCGATGCTGAAACGCCGTCGGCGGCTGCATCCGTGATCAAGGGCATCGAATCGGTACTGACACAGGCCCGCGCCGCCGAGCCGGATCTCACGCTTGACCTCACCGGCCTTCCGGTGCTGCGGCAGCAGGCGGCCCAGGCCCTGCACCGCGACATGCTGATCTTCAACTCGCTCGGACTCTCACTGGCGGTTGTGCTCTCAGCGGCGGCAGCCCGTAGTCTGCGGGCGACCGTGGTGGCGTGTGTCCCCCCCTTCGTCGGTGCCGTCTGGGCGATGGGAATCCTGGGCCTCCTCGGCATACCGGTCAACGTCCTGACCTGTGTCGTCCCGTCGTTGGCGCTGGTCGTAGGCACCTGTGACTCCATTCATTTCATCGAGGACATGCGGCGCAGCATCCGCCGTGGCACGTCGCCCATCGCCGCATCGTCGGGAGCGCTTCGCAAGGTGGGCACCGCCTGCGGGATTACGAGCCTCGTGACCGCCATCGGTTTCCTCTCGCTTGCCGCCGCCCGGATCGAGGCGGTGCGAAACTTCGGCATGGCGGCGGCCGCCGGAGCGATCGCCAGTTTCGTCGCGGTGTCACTGCTCACGCCGCTGATCGCCTCGACCCGCTTCTGCGAGGGCCTCCGGCTGGGACAATCGTCGCGGCTGGCGGGCCGTATCGCCGCCGCCTTGGCTGCCTTTTCCGTGCGACACGCCCGGCCCATCGTCGTCATCGGCGGGGCGGCCACGCTGCTGCTGGCAGCCATCGGCTCGGGCGTTGATGCCGACAACCGTGTCATCGACGCCCTGCCCCGTGGTGCGACCGCATCGCGAGCCTTGGAGCGGGTAGACGCCGAGTTTGGCGGCGCGATGGGGGTCGACGTCGTCGTCCGCTGGCCGGAGGGCGTGGCGTGGCGAGACGGCCCCCTGGTCGCGGCCCTCGACGAGGTTCATACCGTGCTCGCCGAGGCGGGTGACATCGATCGGGCCATCTCGTATGCCACGGTCGCCGGCACACTCCCGCCCCGTGCCCGCCGCCGGCTCGATCCCGCCACCGTCAACGACATCGTCGATCCCGAGAGCCGTACCGCGATCGTGCGGGCGCGGGTGGAAGACCTCGGCTCTCGCACGCTCGAAGGCGTGTACGACCGGATCGAGGCGAGCCTCGCCGGACTTGCGACCACCCACCCGGGCTGGGAGTTCGATCTGGCGGGGATGTCGGTGGTGTCGTCCCGCAACATCCGCCAACTCGTCCGTGATCTCGGCGCCAGCCTGCTCTTGGAAGTGGTGGTGATCGGCGGAATCATAGCGATCGCGTTTCGCTCCCTGCTGACCGGCGCCGTAAGCATGCTCCCCAACGTCTTTCCACTAGCAGTCATTGGGGCCGCGGTCGTGCTCTCTGGCAGGTTTCTCGACCCAGCCACCGTGATCGTCTTCAACGTCTGCCTCGGGCTGGCCGTCGACGACACCGTGCATGTGCTCTCCGCGCTGCGGCGCAACCGGCGGAAAGGCATCTCGATGGCCTCGGCCGTCCGCCGCGCGATCGCGGAAACAGGCAATGCCGTGGTGATCGGCGGTGTCGTGCTCTGCGTCGGCTTTGCGGCCGTCATGGTCAGCAGCGTGCCCGCGCTGGCCGGGTTCGGCCGGCTGGCCTGCCTGGCCATCGTGGCCGCCACGGTTGCCGAACTGGTGCTTCTGCCGGCGCTCCTGGTGGTAAGCGACGAGTTGGTCAGACGACTGGGCTACACTGCGCCGACCATGCCGGCCGTGTCGGCGACCACATCGGCCAGCGTCGCAACGGCCCGCACGATCTGATCCTCCGAATGCTCTGCCGTGAGGAAGAACCGAATCCGCGCTGCGGATTCACGGACGGCCGGATAGAGGATCGGCTGGGCATTGATGCCCCGTTCCAGCAGCAGCTGCGACACTCGGATCGCCCGCGCCGAGCTGCCGACGATCACGGGAATCACCGGCGTATCACCACTGGTGCCGGTGTCGAGGCCCGCATCGATGGCCAGCTTCAAGAACAGCTCCGAACGCTCGCGGAGCACCGTCACCCGCCACGGCTCCCGGCGGATCACCCGCAGGCCCTCGAGCGCCGCCGCCGCGTTGGGAGGCGAGCAGGCGGTTGAAAAGACGAACGCTGGGGTCGTGTAGCCAAGGTAGCGGATCAGGCGGTCACTGCCGGCCAGATAGCCTCCGCCCGCCCCCAGAGCTTTGCTGATCGTGCCCATCCAGAGATCGCCGAGCGACGGATCCACGTCGAAGAAATCGCAGATGCCTCGCCCCTCCGGACCCATCGTACCGACCGAATGGGCCTCATCGACGTAGAGCAACGCGTCGTGCCGCTGCTTGACATCGATGAACGCGGGGAGATCGGGATAGTCCCCATCCATGCTGTAGACACCCTCGATAGCGACGACCACCCGGCGGTAGTTCGGCCGCAGGTCACGGAGCAAAGCATCGAGTTGGCGATAGTCGTTGTGCCGGAACGAGCGTGTGGCCGCCTCGGAAGCGACGGCGCCCTGCACCATGCTGTTGTGGGCGAGGGCGTCGTAGAGGATCAGATCTTCCTTTCCGAACAGGTGGCGGAACACCGAAGCATTCGTGCCATACCCGCAGGGAAAGACCACGGCCCGCTCCGTGCGGAGAAACGCCGCCAACTCGCTGTCGAGCTGATCGTGAATCGTGGTGTTTCCCCCGACCATCCGGCTTGCCGAAGCGCTGCAGCCGAAGCGATCAATCGCCTCCTTGGCCGCCTGCTTCACCTCGGCATGACCGGCCAGCCCGAGGTAATCGAAACTCGTGAAGCTCACCGTATCGCTGCCACCAATCCTCGCGATGCGGCCCTGCACCGACTCGTTGGCCCGCAGGAACGGATTGACGAGCCCCGCCACTCGCAGGCCCTCGAGACGTTCCTCCAAAGCGGCGCACTCGGGAAATAGTTCCGGGACGGCGGGCTTCGGGAGTTCCGTCACGATCGCACGATCACCGGCATCAAACATGCACGTGGTGACGCACTCGATCAGATCGCCGCAGGTGAAGATGTTTGCCAGCCATTCGTGACGAAACCGCATGCCGTAGCGGCCCTCGAGACGATGAATGGCATCGAGAAACCGTGCGTCATCGATGCCGCACGATGTCAGGGACGAATCCTCGGAAAGAGTACCCGAGCCGTGGAACGACCGCACTCGCGCCAACTCTTCGAAGACAATGCGGGCGATCATCGCACGGGTCGCCGCAGCGGGCGACCCCCGATCAACCGCTCCGACTTCGACCATTGCATCCGCCATGAATGGATCCTCCGTGAAGCACACCATGATCACGTCGAACATCGACTATACGACATCTCGTCGCGATCCGAATAGGTTGCGGCCCGCAGCAATCAGGCAAACCCTGACGGATGCACCGGGGAGGAGATCCGGGGTGTCAAACAGCCAGCCGCCAGGCGCACCTGCTCCCCACTCAGCCGCCTGTCGCACACGTTCCCCACTCAGCCGCCAGGCGCAAGCCGGCGGGATGATCCACGAATCGGCTTTGACGCCACTCTAGGCCCCCGGGCTCGCGCCCGGGGCTTTCTGGTGTGCAGCCCCACACTCAGCCGCCAGGCGCAAGCCGGCGGGATGTCGGGCCGATGCCCCCGTCGGACACCTCACCCCGCCAGCAACTTACGGAGCACGAAAGGAAGGATGCCACCGGAGCGAAACTGGTCGAGTTCCACTGGCGTGTCGATCCGCACCAGACACGGAATGTCGAGGAACGAGCCATCGGGCCGGGTGGCCTTCACGACCACGGTCGCTCGGGGTGTGAGCCCCTCGAACGGGATGTCGAAGATCTCCGAACCAGTGAGCCCCAACTTCTGCCACGGCTCGGGCAGCACCAGCGGCAGCACGCCCATGCCGACCAGGTTCGACCGGTGAATCCGCTCGAAACTTGCGGCAAGCACCGCCCGCACGCCCAAGAGCATCGTGCCCTTGGCCGCCCAGTCACGGGAACTCCCCGTGCCGTACTCGGCGCCGGCCAGCACCACCAGTGGCGTGCCGGCCGCCTTGTACTTCATGGCGGCATCGTAAACCGGCATGATCTCGTCTCCCGGCAGCAGCCGCGTCACACCCCCTTCGGTGCCAGGAGCGAGCTGGTTGCGGATGCGGATGTTGGCGAACGTGCCTCGCGTCATGACGCGATCGTTGCCGCGGCGGGCACCGTAGCTGTTGAAGTCGGCCGAGGTGACGCCATGGTCGATGAGGTACTGCCCTGCCGGACTCGTCTTGGCGATGCTGCCGGCCGGGGAAATGTGGTCGGTGGTCACGCTGTCACCGAGGGCCAAGAGCACCCGCGCTCCTCGCACGCTCTGTGGCGGCTCCGGCTCGCGGGTCACCTCGGCGAGGAACGGCGGCTCCTGGATGTAGGTGCTTGTCGCATCCCAGTCGTAGAGTTCGCCGGCACTGGTCGGAACGGCATTCCAACGGGCATTCGACTCCCACACGTTGCCATAGCGAGCCTGGAATTGGCCGGGGGAGACGCTCTTCGTCACCGTCTGCCGTACCTCCTCATTGGTCGGCCAGATGTCCTTGAGGAAAACGTCCTGCCCGTCCTTGCTCCGGCCGATCGGCTCCCGGTGAAAATCAATGTCGGTGGTGCCAGCGAGGGCGTACGCCACCACCAGCGGCGGGCTGGCGAGCCAGTTGGCTTTCACCAGCGGGTTCACCCGTCCCTCGAAATTACGATTCCCGGAGAGCACGGCCGCCGCGACGAGGTCGCCCTCGGTCACCGCCTTGGCGACCGCATCCGGGAGCGGCCCCGAGTTGCCGATGCAGGTCGTGCAGCCATAGCCCACCGTCTCGAAGCCGAGGGTGTCGAGATCCTTGTCGAGCCCCGAGGCGGCG
The DNA here is from genome assembly GCA_044358475.1 of Pirellulales bacterium. GTDB lineage: Bacteria > Planctomycetota > Planctomycetia > Pirellulales > UBA1268 > CACORA01. Next base: position 6,697 of record JBIKNV010000090.1, read on the forward strand.
AGGTAGTCGGTCACCACCCGCGACCCAGGGGCGAGGCTCGTCTTCACCCAAGGCTTGGTCGAGAGCCCCTTGGCAACGGCCTTCCGGGCCACGAGGCCGGCAGCCACCATCACGCTCGGGTTGCTTGTGTTGGTGCAGCTGGTGATCGCGGCAATCACCACTGACCCATGATGGATCGTGGAGGTATGCCCATTGCTGCCGTTCGCACTGCCGTGCACCGTGCCGCTGGCCTCGAGGGCCTTGCCTTCCAGGGCGAAGCCCCGCTGGGCCATGGGCGCGGTAAGCGCCGACGCGAATGTCTCCTTCACGCGCGAGAGGGGCACGCGATCCTGCGGCCGCTTGGGGCCGGCAAGACTCGGCACGATGCTGGCCAGGTCAAGCGACAGCCGCTTGGTGAACTCTGGGATCGGTGCAGCATCGGTGCGGAAAAGCCCCTGCTCCTTCATGTATCGCTCGACGAGCGTGACCTGCTCAGCCGGGCGGCCTGTGAGCCGCAGGTAGGTGAGCGTCTCGTCGTCAACCGGAAAGAAGCCCATCGTGGCACCATACTCGGGGGCCATGTTCGCGATCGTGGCCCGATCGGCCAGCGACATGCTGGAGAGGCCAGGACCGAAGAACTCGACGAACTTGCCGACAACTCCTTCCTTGCGCAGGATCTCGGTCACGGTGAGCACGAGGTCGGTGGCGGTCGCACCGGCCGGTAGGCTGCCGGTGAGTTCAAAGCCGACGACCTCGGGCAGCAGAAGCGACAACGCCTGCCCCAGCATCACCGCTTCGGCCTCGATGCCTCCCACGCCCCAGCCGACCACGCCGAGGCCATTGATCATCGTCGTATGGCTATCTGTGCCGACGAGCGTGTCGGGCACGGCGACGGGAAGCGTCCGCTTGCCACCCGGTTCGGGCTTGGCCGGGTCGCGGAGGAACACGCAGCCGGCAAGGAACTCCAGGTTGACCTGGTGCACGATGCCGATCGCCGGCGGCACGACGCGAAAGTTTTGGAAGGCCTGCTGCCCCCAGCGGAGGAAGGCGTAGCGCTCGGCATTGCGGGCAAACTCGATCTCGATGTTCTTTTCGAGGGAATCGGCGGCTCCGAAGTAATCGACCTGCACGGAATGGTCGATGACGAGATCTACCGGCACCAGCGGATTGATCTTCCGCGGGTCTCCCCCCAGACGCCGCATCGCCGCCCGCATCGCCGCCAGGTCTACCACACACGGCACGCCGGTGAAGTCCTGCAACACCACGCGGGCTGGCTTGAAGGGAATCTCGGCTTCCGCAGGCCGCGTTGCGTTCCACGTGGCCAGGGCCCGGATGTCGGCCTCGGTTACCTCGTAACCGTCGCAGGTCCGCAGGAGCGCCTCGAGGATCGTCCGCAGCGAATACGGCAGCCGGGCAGTATTCGTGACGCCGGCGTCATCGAGGGCCCGGATGCGGTGGAGCGTGGCAGGTCCGGAACCGGTCTCGAAAGTGGCGCGGGCGGAAAACGGGTCGATCGGGGCGGGCATGGATGAAACCTTCGGTGGAACTGGGACGGCCGAAAAAACGCATGCGTCGAAGACGGAATCCAGAAGATCGCGGTAGCGTACCGCACGTCCATCCGCTTCAAGAAGTGGGCCGCTTGAAAGCGGCCACGCTGGTTCCGAAAATCGGGACAGCCGGCAGGGCCGTGTCTGGCGAGCGAGTCACGGGGGAGTGGGTCCGACGCCGGAAATTCCCGGGGAAAATGCGTTCTGCAAAAAAACTGCAAAAAGGATTCGACAGACCGCGTGTTGGCGGGTATGTTTCTGAAGTCGCGGGGCGGTTACCCGCGGCAACGACAAAACAACAGGTTCTCTTCAGCGGCTGTTCCCCCCCCCAAAGACCCACACTTCGATAGCCGCTACCGGGCCCGTGGTTTCCCCAACCACGGGCCCTTTTCTTTTTC
>JBIKNV010000091.1:0-8485 GCA_044358475.1 Pirellulales bacterium
CTTCTTCGAACCCGCTCAAAGAAATACTCGGGCTGCTCGCAGACTTCGCCAAGGGAGGGGCATCGGGTCGATTCACGGCCGATGAGCGTTGGCTGGCCAAGGCACTTAGGGCGGCCGCGTCCCTGGCTAGGAAGCAACTTCGTGGAGAGCCGTTCAATTCGGAGGGTGCCTACCTCGGTTCGAGTTGGAGGACGCCGGTCCCGCCCGGTATCCAGTCCATGATCTGCGAGATGGCAAGATCGGTTTCGACCCGATCAACGCCGCCGGTGACGAGGCAAGACAAGAAGGATGAGGCCGATTGGCTCGCCGACACCAACTTCGGTGTTGCTGCTGCAGTGCACATCGCCCAGACCTTCGACGACCGACAGTGGCCCGGAACGGACCAAGGGGGCGATCCGGCGTACGCGAACGGCGCCCTCGTGCGCGTTCTCGCAAGCCATCGCCTCCTGTTGGAACTGCTAGGTCTGTCCTCGCGATCCGGGGCTACCGCCCTGCTCGCCCTGGCGGACGAGATCGCTGCCGAGAAAACTTTCGATTCCTTCTTTTCGGCCGACAGCCAAGACCAGATCTATCTCTCGTCGGTTCGTCGTCGATCTCTGGCTGTCCTTGCCGACCCTGGGGCTCTCACCTCGACGGGAAAGAAGCGAGGGCTTCTTCTGAAACAGGCCAAGACTCAAGAGCAGTTCGTCCTAGCCGCCATGGAGGTAGCGCTCCGCCCGGGCGGCTGATACCACCATGACGAAGAAGGCACGTGGCAAGTCTTCGGGCAAACCGAAGAAGAAAGCTTTGCCAACAAAGACTCCGCGTAAGGGTAAATCGAGTGTCGCGGTTGCCGCCAAACAACGTCCCAAACCCCCCGCTAAGTCCAAGACACCAAAGAGTATCCCGCGGAATCCAGAGCGAGTGAGCGGCGTCCAGCCGCGTGGGGGAGCAAGTGACACCCAGCGAGTGTTGTTCACCGATCGCTTAGGGGATGGGATTCAGGTCGAGGACGTGCGGGCAGTCGTGAGGGATGAACTGAAGAAGTTCCGCGTCGCGCTCGTGAAAAGCCTACGGGACCAGCTTCGGCGGTATGGTGTTGCGGATATTAGCGCGAAACACTCGGACGCACGAGTGTCAGACGCTGGATCGCCCGGTATTCCCACTCGCTCAGACGAAAAGACGCTCAGTGACGAATCGCGGGCGATCGATTGCGAGAAAAATAATTTGGGTGTGGCCGGTGGCGACGATGGTCAATCCGACAGCCCCGCACCGCCTTCAGACGACTTCTCGCGGGAGAAAGACGTAGCCGCGGAATACAAGTCGCTTTGCAGTCACTGTAAGAGACCTAGGGGTGTCCTTGTTGCGAAAGTGGAAGAGGCATTGTGTGGTCTGCTTGAAAACCAATGTGCGATTCCTGGTGCCGGAAGTGAGAGCGACTTCAATTGGAAAATCGTAGGAAGCGTGCGAACCAGGCGTAAGGTTCGCGAACTCCTTAAGTCTCGGGAATTAGTTACCGCAAATATCAAGCCAGTCACCAAGATTCTGAACGGTCCAAAAACAAAAGGAAGGAAAAGTACGCAGGAGACGTGGACAAACACACGGCTCACTGCAAACGGCGCGAAGCTGGCTCAGTACATTCAAGCCATGAAGCAGCGGAGGTGACAGCAAATGCCGTGATGAACTCAATTCAGAAGCGTAAAGAAAGTTCGCGGGACGAAGACGGCGGGGATTCGGAGGAAGGACCACGTGGTCAACCGTGAGGCAGCGTCGGAGCGGCGACTGTGAAACGCTCAAGAACGAGAGACGATCAGGTGCTCGCAGATTCAGCCATCCTGTCCCTCTTTGGGCCCTCAGAGCGTCAGCCGATATGCGCTCGGGCCCCGTCCAAGCCCCCCGCGATACTCGATCTCCAGAAGCTTGAGTTTCTTCAACTCGGCTAGGGCACGTTTGGCAGTCGCGGCCGAGCAGCCCATGCGACGGGCGAGGTCGGAGATTGCCGCCTTAGCAAGACCGTTCGGCTTCGTGTCTCGCCAGAGCACGAGCCAAGCCTTTGCTGCACGATCAGAGAGCGTTCGCATAGTGCTGTCCACGAACTCGTTGATCGACCGGAATCGATCTGTTGACGTGCGTGAGCCGCGCGGAGCACGCGATGATGGGCGGTTGGGTTTGTTTGTTTGCGCTGGGGGCGGCCGGTTATGGCCGGTGAGGAGGCTTTCGTGTGCTTTGTCGGTCGCCAATAGCCCGGGAGAGATGGCGGATGTCTTCAATGGTGGCATCACGGCCCCTGGGGGCAGCGGGTCGACATCACGGCGAGGCGGCTTCATGCGGCACCTCCGCTTGCGGGCCGGTCGTCGTCCTCGGTTTGGGTGATGTCGGTAGTCCCGGAGCCAACGTCATCGCTTGAGCCCGCGTCATCTTGGGCCTCTTCGCTCGACTCCCAAAGCAACCGGATCTCTGCGGCCAGGGATGCCCGACGTCGCGGCGTTACCGCGGGCAGTGGGGCGACTTCCTCCACGGGATCGACGAGCGTGAAAGACTGCACGCTACGGTCGAAGATGAAGTCCTGGGTGACCTGCATGCCGTGTCGAGCCTTGAGGTGGGCCAGTCGGATCCGCTCGGGGTCGTCGGGATCGGTCGGCGCGAGGATGAGTGCGTCGTCAGCTCCGAACTCAAGTTCTGAACTCTCGCGAAACGATGCGAGCGACAGACCTTCGCTTGCGTAGGAGGAGCGGCCGGCACGATCGCGGCTGCGGCCGACTGCACTGATGACGATGACCGCCACGCCCGCGGCGGCAAATTGCCGCAGATAGTCCATTGTACGGTTAACCCGTTGCCGGGCCTCGCTGTCGTCGGCGGGTATCGTGAACCGCTGGATGTAGTCGATGACAATGACGTCGGCACCGACCGCGTCGGCGCTCGCGGCCACGTTGCGGATGTCGAAAGGGGCATTCATGAATGACATGCGATCCACGAAACCCTCCATCGTCGCCATTGCCGCAGCGAGGCGATCCTGGTGCTCGGAACCCAGGCGGCGGTGCCTGATGTCGTGGGCATCGATGCCGGACAGTCGCGCGAGGATCTTGTCGTAGATCGCCGTGGGAGCCATCTCGCAGTTGCAGGTCAGCACGCGGATGGTGGGGTTATGGCGGAGCATCTCCACGGTGGCTTGGGTGGCGAACGTCGTCTTTCCGGATGCCGGGGCGCCGCCGATGAGCGTGACGAGCCCGGGGCCAATCTCCGGGTACGGGAACGCGTGGCGGTAAATCGCCGGGCCAGTCCCACTGCGAACGTCGTTCACCCATTCCTCGAAGAGATCCGTGCCGCCGATATAGCGGGCTGCCGGTATGCCAGGGCTTTGGCCGGGTCGAGTCTCCCGAGTCATGGTGCGTTCTCCTCGACGGTGGAGTCGGGCCCGGGGGCTAAAAGGTCGAGGGCACTCTTATCACCCTCTTCAATGGTGCGAGGGTGTGTCCCGTCCCGGTACCCGCAGTCAAGTTGCCGCTCTACTTCCTTTGGAGGAAGCCCGGTGTCGAGCGCGGGCTCCCGGAGCAGCGCGTCGATAAGGCGCCGGGGAGCGCCCTTCTCTGCCAGGTCGCGGGCGGCCGAGTAGATGAGTCTGTGGCGGTCGCCGACCGCAGGAGACTCTCCGCGGATGATGTCCATGGTCAGCCGATTGAGGACTGGCTTCGCTAGTCCGGCGGCTACCTTTGCGGCCCGTTCATTTGCGGCGGTCTTCTCGGTGACGACGAGCTTCGTTGCGCGTCTCCACATCTCTACGAGCCGGTCGATGGCGAGCAACAAGTTGGAGTCCATGACCTCGAATGGTGCAGGTTCTTGGGCAAGCGTCAGCACCTGCTCCGGCGTGATCACCCTGAACACCTCGGCGGGGATGTGGCGTTTGTGCAGGCCGGTCTTCGGGTGGCGACTGTTCGGGGCTCGCAGGGCACGGACGCGATCGTAGATGCCCGTGTCGATGATGACGGCGGCCTTAGCTGCAACAAACGTTGCGAAAAGGGCAGCAATTCGGGGGAAATTGAGACCGCCTTGAAGTTGGAAGAGGCGGCCCGGCAGGGCCACGTGGAATCCCTTGTTACCGCTGAAGAACCTCGCGATAGCTTCGGGTGGTACCCCGAAGTCATCCTCCAGGGTGGTAACGAGTTTGCGAGTCGCCTCCAGGGCGGCGGGAAGATCGCCTTCGCGGTCGATGTCGAAGATGATCTCCGGCGCCCATGTCGGCCCTTCGAAGCCCCGCGTTGACCCGGTCCGCGACAAGTGGTCGCGAAACGAATCGTCGAAGCGATAGTGTGAAAGGTAGGACTCGCAGTCGACCTTGGCCCGCGCGTCGCAACTTCGGTAGGCCGCCATGGCGACGTCGGCGTCGACCCGTTTCCTGGGGCCGTCGAGCGACCCCAGGATCCGGAAAGCGTAGGTGAACACCCGGTTGGTCATGCTCGGCCCCCTTCCGTCGTGGCCTCGCCGCCGTCCGCGAAGTCGTCGTCCGCAGTGACGTCCTTCCGCACCTCGACGACGTCGAACCGGACAATGCGGTTGCGGCTCTCACCATCGTCGTCCGTCCGAACGACCACTGTCAGCCGGCAGATGATTCCCGGCGGCACGGGGTGCTCAAGCTGATCGAGTTTCGTGATGCCGATCTTCTGAAGATCGCGCTTCGTCATCGGCATGGCAGCGGGCGTCAGCCAAAGCGTGTGCCATAGGCGGCGTCCTTTCGCTTCGCCTTCCGTCACCTTGAAGCCCAACGTGAAGCCGGGAGTGCCGCTGGTCGAGTTGGTCAGCTCGCTGCTGCTGATCTCGGCCGAGTAGGTGCCCTTGGGCAGCGGCGCGAACTCATCCGCCGCGGTGGTTTCCTCGAAGCGTCGGGAGAGTTCATCGCGGCTCTCGCCGGCGAGGATGTCTGTCAATCGTCGATTCTTCATCCAGCTCATCATGTCCTCCTGCCGCGGTTGCGGCGTGCGAGCCTGTGGTACTGATCACTGTCGTGCGGATGCCCGAGGGCAGCGATCGAGCGGGAATGCGATCAGAGCATGCGCAGAAGAGATCGTCGATGTCCGTTCGGCCGTCAGTCGACGGGCATTCTTGCCGCTCGATAGGCATTCGATTCCGAGGAGCGGATGTACATGGCGTCCGCGATTGATCGGCGCCCATGATGCCGCCTAGACGCAAAGCAGCTGCGGCAGTGCCCGTAGTGGTCGGTGCCCTCGCCGATGCGTGTGGAAGAGGGATCCCTTGAGGCCGTGCTGAAAGCACGGGCAGATCAATGAGCACCGTCGACAGGAACTTCATCGAGAGGTTGGGGCTCCCCACCGCGTTCCCGGCCTCTTTTTTCCCTGGCACGATTGAGGCATACCGTCAGAATCTTGTTGCGAACACGGTGATCCCGGGCGAGTTCGCCGCCGCGGGAATGCTCGCGGCCTTCAGTGGGGCAACCGGAAACTCGGTGGTGGGGCGACATGGACCAAAACGTTTTGTGCCGGTCAGTCTCTTCTTGGTGATGATCGGGCAGCCAGGGTCCGCAAAGTCGCCCGCACTGATGAACACCTTGGAGGCGATCCGTCGCGAGCAGCAGAGCCGGGTACGAGCCGGCATGGGAATGCCGCAGGATGTGTTGGACGTGGCGCCGGTCGGTGCGGTATCGACCTTTGAGGGGGAAGGCGACTTCGGCGAGGAGGAGGACCTCGACGTCGAGGCAGAGTCGAGGCTTGTGGGGGAGCCCAAGAAGGTGCGTCATCTTCTCCTCTCAGACACCACCGTTGCCGGTGTCCGAGAAGCCCTTCTTCAGAATCCCCGCGGTGTGCTCACGGCGGTCGACGAGGCGGTGAATCTCTTCCACGGGCCCGGAAAGGGATCTGATCGTGCTGCCTGGTTGGAGATCTGGAACTGCCAGCACATGACGGTCTCCCGTCGAAGCGGGAAGCCGCCGATTGTTTCGATTCCGAGGTCCTTCGTGACCGTGGTTGGCGGCACGCAGCCCGACATCTTCCCGAAGCTCAAAAACCCGACGGGTGACGACGGGCTCCTGGACAGACTCCTGCTCTTCGGTGAGCCCTCCGACGGCTGGCCGCAGTATGGTCGTTGCAACATCGACGTAGAGCTCGCGGCGAACTACAACGGCGCAGTGGACCGTCTGATTCAGCACCGTGACACTGAGTGCGATGACACGCTCGGCTCCTCGGTGGTCTTGGGCATTCCAGAGGCGTGCAGCGATCTATTCGAGGCGTGCCATCAACGGCTCGTGGGGATGCTCGAGTCCTGCCGGGCAAATCCCAGATTCGGCGGTGTGGTCACGAAGGCGATCGCCAACGCCGAACGACTGGCTGTTCTGCGGTCGTGCATCCGGTGGGCAAGCGGTGACGAAGGCTCTGCAGCGTCGCCCGTCACGGTGACGGCCGAGGACGCCGCAGAGGCCTGCCGTGTGGCCGAGTTTTGTTTTGGCCGTGCGCTGCTCTGGCGCCCCGAGATTGTCGGGTCGGCAGCTCGTCCGGTGACGTCACTGCCGGCAACCGGGCCGGCGGCGGCCCAGCAGACGGGAGAAGCGTCAGAGGAGCTTGCCCGAAAGATCGTTGGCTACATGACGCGGAAGGGCTTCGGAGAAGTTGAGGTACGGAAGCTCCAGTCCAGCGGCGGTTTCGGCGGGGCCAAGTCGCCCGAGTTGCGCGCCGCCTGCCAGATGCTCGTCGACGGCGGCCAAGGGAGTTGGCGCGACTCGAAGCGGAACCAATTTGGTTTGCTGGCCGCGAACGATGCTGGAGAAGTCGTGGTGGCAGGCCCCGCGGCGGCGCCCCTGCGGCCCACGTCGCCTTGAGGATCCAAATGGACGCCTTTCCACGGATCCACTTCGAAGTGGATCCGTGGGCGAGCGGTCCCAGCCAACACCCCGCAGCCCCTCCCAACTCCAGTAGGAACCGACCTGATGGCCGCCGACCCACTCTTCAACGCGCCTCTTGCCATTCCGCGTCTTGCTCTCCGTCCGCGTGACGCGGCCGCGGCGCTTGGCATCAGCGAACGGCTGCTACAGGACTGGACCAAGGAACACCGGCTCCCCTGTGTCCGTCTCGGGCAGGTCGTCTTGTTCCCTGTCGATGAGATCCGCCAGTGGCTGCGCGAGCGGGCCCTCGGGAACACAGTTCCTTCCGAGCGGTCAGTGACCTAACCCAGTACAGCAAACAAACCAAACACAAGGAGATATCGATGGCCAACATCGTGATCGATAAGAACGGCCGGACGGCGATTCAGTTCCGGCATCCCGACGGCAAGCGGCACACCCTCCGGCTCGGCAAGGTCGGCAAGCGGCTCGCCGAGGGAGTGCTCTTCCGCGTCAAGGAGCTGCTCGCCGCCCTCCGCACCGGTCAGGCTGCGAGCGCCGACACCGCCACCTGGCTCGGCACGTTGACGGCCCAGCTGCACGGTCGCTTCGTGAAGGTCGGGCTGGCGACGCCCCGGGAGGTAACGACCGAGGCGCCGACGGTCGGCCTCGACCAGTTCCTGAAGGACTACATTGAGGGGCGGGCCAAACTCCGCCCCAACACCGTCCGGAACCTTCAGCAGTCCCGGCGGATGCTGGTCGAGCATTTCGGGAAGGGCAGGGCGGTACAGTCGATCACGGCAGGTGATGCGGACGGCTTCAAGGAGGGAATGCTCGCGAGGTACTCGAAGGTCACGGTCGCCAGGGAGGTCATCCGTGCCCGCCAGTTCTTCAAGGCTGCGGTACGCCGTGGGCTGATCCCCGTGAATCCTTTCAGCGATGTACGCGGCGGCTCTCAGGAAAACGCAAGCCGAAACTTCTTCGTGACCCGTGAGGTGGCCAACGCCGTCCTCGCCGCCTGTCCTGACAACGAGTGGCGGCTGGTCGTTTCCCTGAGCCGTGACGGTGGCCTCCGCTGTCCATCGGAGACCTTGGAGCTGAAATGGAGCGATGTCGATTGGGAGCGGGGCCGCATTGTGATCCGCGAGTCGAAGACGCGGGCCCGCACGATCCCGCTGTTCGCCGAATTGCGGCCTCATTTGGAGCAGGCCTTCGAGGAGGCGCCAGCCGGAGCGAGTTACGTTATCCGCCGCTACCGCGGAGGGAACTGCAACCTACGCACCCAATTTCTCCGCATCCTGGCGAGGGCGGGCCTGACCGCCTGGCCGCGGTTGTTCCACAATCTGCGGGCATCGCGCGAGACGGAACTGGTTCGCGAGTTTCCGATCCACGTCGTCTGCAAGTGGATCGGGAACTCGGTGAAGGTGGCCCAGAAGCACTACCTTCAGATCACCGACGCCGACTTCGAAAAAGCGACGTCAATTCCGACGTCGCATATGCGCGAAGACGGCGGCACACCGCGGCACGCGGAAACAAAAACAGCTGTACCGCTCGCATTGGCGAACGATACAGCTGTTCAGATACCCCCGGCAGGGATCGAACCTGCGACCTGAGCTTTAGGAAAGCTCCGCTCTATCCAACTGAGCTACGGGAGCAAATGCCGGGCGCGGCCGCCACGCCCCT
>JBIKNV010000092.1:0-8473 GCA_044358475.1 Pirellulales bacterium
TCTCTCGGATGCAGACGGCGCTTCGCAATCCTTGCTTCGCTTGTCTGCATACGCCGGCTCCGTGGCACGGGCAGCCCCTCGCTGAGGAAAGGATGACAGGCTTCAGCCTGTCATCGCGGCAAGGCCTGGAGGGCCAGGTTTCTTGGCCGCAGCGACTGGAGTCGCGGAGGTCCCAAGCAGGCCGAGGCCAGGATGGCGAGGCCTGCGTGAAATTAGCCCGCCCCCGGGCCGCCGGGGGGGAGCGTGATCTCGATGTCACCTGGCGGCGGGGTGGCGGAGGACGTGGTGGGCTTGGCCGAAGGATCAAACTTCGGCGTGTCGACGCCCATGCGTTCGGCAAGCTCGGCGGTGAGCGAAAGCTTGTCGCCAGTGGCAGGCCGCAGCTCCAGGAGCGTCACGCCCCACTCGTCGCCGAGTTTCTTACCCTCGACGACGACCGTGGCCGAAGCCTTCGCGCCCTTGGCCTCGAACTGCATGGCGGCGATGCCGTCGGTCTCGTTGGCCCGGCCGGTCACCTTCGGGCTGAACTCGATCGATTCTCCCAGCAGTTCGCCGGCGCCACGATTCCGGGAGACCTCTTCCTTCGCGGCCGTCACGATCGGATGGCTGCCGAGACGACTGCAGCCAGCAAGGCAGAGCAGCGCGGCGAGAAGTGTGGTCGTTCGCAGCATCGACGTTCCTCCTGAACGAATGTGGGCATCCGCGAGGATGCGGGTCATCCATGAACACGACATGAACAAGCCTCTGCCGATCAGCCCTTGGCGTCGTGCGATCGGCACCAGGCAATTTTTTCCGCCGTCGTGGTCGGCAACGGGCCGGCCGCCACTGGCTTGGACGCCTTGGCCTTGACGACCGGCTCGGGGGCTGGCGCCGGCTCTGCAGCGGACGGTACCTCTGCTTCCGAAGGAGGAGCAGCGGGAGCCTTCGTGGCGGGGGCTGCCTTGCCGCGGGCGGCAGCCAAAATCTCGGCCGTCGAGGGGCGACCACCCGCCGGCTTCGCGGGAGCCGCGGGTCCTCCCTTGCCGCGGGCAGCGGCGAGGATGTCGGCAGTAGACGGTCGGCCTGCGGGTTTGGCAGGAGCATCTTTGGCGGCTGGCTTCGCTGCCGCAGCCTTTGCCGGCGCGGCCGACTTCGCTGGTTTGGCCTCTGCTGGCTTGGGCTCCGGTTTCGGCACGATCTTCAGCGCGGAGGGATCGATGTCGTACCAGCCGATGTTGTTGAACTGGTCAAACTCGACCAGGCAGCGGCCGTTCATGTTGACGGTCTTCACCTGTCCGTGGGTCTTGGCGAAGCGGGCCAACTCCGGGGCAGGTGAGTCGATCACGACGTACTTGTCGGTCCACTCTGACTTCAGCCGCTCAATGACGTCGAACATGGGGGCAATCCACAACGCGAGGAGATGCGGTGGGCGAAAACCGCCCTGAATTTCCCACGAATCTGATCAATTTCCGGTTCCGTCGCAAGGCGCGAGCCCGGCGGCTCCGAAAGAATAGGCCCACTGCACCGTGGCGGGCAGGTTTGGCGGTGATCCGGCCGTCGGCCGCATGACCACCTCGCCCGCGGCGTGGTCATACGTAGACCCGAGCCAAACAGGTGGCTCCACCGCGCGACAGGCGATTTCGAACCGCACCTCGCCGCCCTGCCCCGGAGTGGGGCCGATGCTGGCGGAGAAGTGCGACCGGCCTGCCAGGCCGACGCCGAGAATCGCCAGGCCGTGGGGCGTTTCCAGCGACGCAAGCTCCACGAGCACGGGCGCGGCCGGCCAGCGGTCGTCGCCGTCCGCCCGCGGCCCCTCGACCGATCGCCACTCCCCGAGGCCCCGAATGTCGACCTCGTGCGCCCAGCGGTCACCAATCCAGCGAAACGTCACCGTTACCGGGCCGCTACGGATCGTGGGTGGCGTGGGAGGCATGGGAGCGTTGCGGCCAAACAGTGCAGGAACCGGGGTAGCATATGTCACGACCTTTCGTCTGCCACATCCGCACTCGGATCATCCCGTGGAACCTCGTCGCTCGCTCGGCTGGCCGATTCTCTTGGGCGTCGTGCTCATCGGGTCGATCATCGCCCTGGGCGTGGGCTGGGTGCTCGTCAGTATCGCCGCCGCGCTGGGATCGGAAAACGCCGCGTTCTACTGGGCCGTGCTGGGCGTGGGGGTGGCGTTGCTCGTGCTCGTCCTCGTGGGCGTGATCGTCTATCTCGCGCTCACGGTGAAGGCGATCGCGTTGTCGCAGCGGCAGAGCAACTTCATCGACAGCGTGACGCACGAGCTCAAGAGCCCGCTGGCCTCGCTCAAACTCTACCTGCAGACGCTCACGCGACGGTCGGTGTCGCCCGAGCAGCAGGCCGACTTCCACCGTTTCATGCTGCAAGACGTCGAGCGGCTCGATACGCTCATCGACCACCTGCTCGACGCGGCCAAGACGCTGCAGCGGCGACCAGCCGAGTCCGAAGAGGTGACACCGCTCGCGCCGGTGCTCGAGCGGGCCTGTACGACGGCCGTGCAGCGGCATGGCGTTGCGGAGGCGAGCGTGCAACTCGACTGCACGGAGGCCGATCTGCAGGTCCGCGGCCGGGAGGCCGATCTCGACATCGTGTTTCGCAACCTGCTCGACAACGCCGTGAAGTATTCATTGCCGGATCCGCACGTGGAGGTGACGGCGCAGCGGGCTGACTCCGGGAAGGTGGTGGTCCGCGTGGCCGACAACGGGCCTGGCATTCCGATCGCGCAGCGGTCTCAGGTCTTCCGCCGGTTCGTGCGCCTGGGGAGCGAACTCGAACGGTCGAAGCCGGGGACAGGGCTGGGCCTGTTCCTCGTGCGGTCGCTGGTGAAGCAGCTCCGCGGGAAGGTCACCGTGAAGGGGCGGTTCCTCGACCGCGGCACGGTCATGGAAGTGGAGCTGCCCTCCGGCTGACTCACAATGGGACGGGGCGTTCGTCGCCGAAGCCGCCGGCGTGGCGGAAGGGGCGGCGGTCGCGAACCGTGCGGGAAGCCCAGACGAGAAACAGGCTGCACATGCCGAGAAAAAAGAGCGGCAGGAGGCCGACGACCAATCGAAAGGCGGCCATCTCCGGGGTCGTGCCGGCAGGGGCGACGGGGCCGCCCGTCACACCGGCGGCCTCAACGCCCGCCACCGCTCCCGCAAACGCCAGGCTCATCAGGCCGTAGCTCACATTGACCGCCAGCCCGCGGAAGCTGAGCACCGTCGCGCGGCGGTCGGAGCCGACGACCTGGTTGAGATAGTGGCTCTGGAGAAACACCACCATCCGCATCGTCAGCGACAGAAGCATCACGAAGATCACCCCCAACCACGGCACGAAGCAGGCCGTGCCCACGAGACCGACGAGTGTGACGCCAACGAGGACGAGAAAGTTGCGCCAGGCGCTGGTGCGCATCGCCAGCCGGCGGATCGGGCCGGCAGCCAGCAGGCTCACCAGTGCCGAACCAGCGCCGACAAGACCGAAGGCTGGCTCCGGGATCTCGATCTGCCGATACAGCTCGCTCGAAACAACCAGGAGCTGCCGGATCGGCTGATCGCATAGCACACCCGCCACGATCACGACGAGCACGAGTGGCTGGGCGAGAATCCAGCCGCCGGTGGAGATGGTCTGCCGAAACGGTGCGAGGAGGCCGCGAGCTGCGGCTGGGTGCTCCCGTGGTGGCTCCCGCATCGCGAGCGTCACGCCCACCGCACCGAGGGCCGACCCGAGTGTGAGCCACACCGGCAGGCGAAACGTGTCGGCCGCCGTGAGCGTGGCCGGCAGGCCGATGCTGAAGGCTGCCGCGTTGAGCGGCCTGGGATCATATACCAGCCCGCCGGTGACCATGATGGCGATCGTCACGACGGCTCCTACCTGCATCAGCCGTTCGAGCACCCGTGGCCACTCGCCCGCCCGCCCGGCAGCCTGGAGCGAGTCGTAGGCAATCGCTTCATCGGCGCCCGAGGCGAAGGCCTCGGCGGCACCACTCACGATCCGGTTGAGCAGGAGTGCGGGAAAGACCCACGCCGACGGCACGGGCACCACGCAGAGCAGGAGCATCTCGACCACCATCAGCCCGGCGGCCGCCACGAGCAGTTGCCGCCGGCCCACCAGGTCAGCCAGTGCGCCGGAAGGCACCTCCAGGAGCACGATCGCCGCCGCCCACACCGCATTCAGCAGACCAAACTGCTCGAGCGTGATCCCGAAATCGAGAAACAAAATCATGAACACGGGGTAGTAAAACCGCGCGTTGAACAGAATCCGAAATGCCACGAAGAGCGGCACGTTGCGACGGGCAACCGCGGCGGCGGACTCAAGGGCGTAGGAATGATTCATCGGTGAATCCGCGAGTCCGGCGGGAGGGGCTTTCCCGTCGGCCGATGACTGTTCTAATCCCGATATGATTTCTTCCCATACGGTTTCTCATGGCGGTGCCTCCGCGGCAGTCCCATCTGTCGATCTCGTGCCCGTCCGCCGGGTGCTCGTGAGCGTGTTCGACAAGACCGGAATCGACCGGCTCGCCGCCGGCCTCAAGGCTGCCGGTGTCCGTGTCGCCAGCACCGGTGGCACCGCCTCCGCCCTGGCCGCCTGCGGCCTCGATGTCGAGGACGTCTCCTCCATCACCGGTTTCCCCGAGGTGCTCGACGGCCGCGTGAAGACGCTCCATCCCCACATCTTCGCCGGCATCCTCGCCCGCGGTGATCGCCCCGACGATCTCGACGTGCTTGCCAAGCATGGCATCGAGCGGTTCGATGCGGTGATCGTCAACCTCTACGCCTTTGAGAGCGTCATCGCCAGGCCGGACTGCACGCCCCCAGAGGCGATCGAGCTGATCGACATCGGTGGCCCCAGCCTCGTGCGGGCTGCGGCGAAGAACCACGCCTTCGCGGCGGTCGTCACCCATCCCGATCAGTACGACGATTTGCTCGCCGCGATCGGCCGCGGTGGCACGACGCTCGCCGAGCGGCGTCTGCTGGCCGCACGGGCTTTCGAGCATACCGCCCGCTACGACACGGTGATCGCCCGGTGGATGGCTGACCATGCCGGGGCGGAACCACGGCCTCAACATGCCGGGCTCGTGGCCTCCCGGCCTGCGACTCGTCCGCACAGCGAATCCAGCCCGATGCTTCCAACACGGTTTGATCTCGACCTCGACTGCCGGCTCACGCTTCGCTACGGTGAGAACCCGCACCAGGCCGCGGCAATGTATGCGCCGATCGGCACCAGCCTCGGCCTGGCTGGGCTTCGCCAGCGCTGTGGCAAGGAACTCTCCTACAACAACCTGCTCGACCTCGATGCCGCCGTGCGGCTGGCCAACCTCATCGCGGAGCCGGCGGCTGTCGTCATCAAGCACACCAACCCCTGCGGCGCGGCGAGCGACATGACGGTGGCCGCAGCGCTGGCCACCGCGATGGCGGCCGATCCAACGAGTGCCTTCGGCTCGATCGTCGCGGTGAACCGTACGTTTGACCGGGCTGCAGCCGAGGTGCTCCTCGCGCCGGGGCTCTTTGTGGAGGTGATCGCCGCCCCGGCCTTCGAAGAGGCGGCTGTCGAACTACTGACGACGAGGCCGACCTGGAAGGCGAGTGTACGGATGGTGGAGGTGCCGTCCGGCAATCCGTGGGACGCGACCGCCGGGCTCGAGCTCCGCAGCGTGGCTGGCGGGCTGCTCGCCCAGCGACCTGACGACACTCCCGACGACCCAGCGGCATGGCGGGCGGTCACAAAGAGTGCGCCAGCGGCTGCCCTCACGGCCGCCCTCGACTTTGCCTTCACGCTCGTCCGTCGGCTCACGAGCAACGCGATCTGCGTCTGCCAGGGGACGAGCCTCGTCGGTACCGGTGTTGGCCAGACGAGTCGCGTCGATTCGGTGCGGATCGCGCTGGAGAAGGCGGGGGAGCGGGCCCGTGGGGCGGTGCTCGCCTCCGACGCCTTCTTCCCGTTTCCGGACTCGATCGAACTGATCCAGAAGGCGGGCATCGCGGCGATCGTGCAGCCGGGTGGCTCGAAGCGGGATCCAGAGGTGATTGCGGCGGCCGATGCGGCGGGCATCCCCATGGTGTTCACGGGGCGGCGGCACTTCCGTCATTAGTTTCACGCGAGGGCTCGGCATCTGGTGTATTCGCGCCCAACGCGGCGCAGGGCTGCGGCAGGCAGTTCTGAGCGTGGCAGCCAGTCTGCTGACGCGGGCTGTCTGTGCCCGGCTTGGGCTTGGTATTGTTTCGGGTATGGCATCAATCCTTGAAAAAATTGTCGAGCGGAAGCGGAAAGAAGTGGCGCTGCAGCGGGAGCGGGTGCCGACGGCGGCGCTCGAAGGGCGGCTGGCGGTGGCGCCGGCGGTGCGGGATTTTTTTGCGGCCGTGTCGAAGCCGGGCGAGATTCGGCTGATTGCCGAGTTCAAGCGGAAGAGTCCGTCGGCCGGTGAGATTCGTCCCGGGGCGATGGTCGAGGATGTGGTCCGTGGCTATGCGGCCGCCGGGGCGGCGGCCCTCTCGGTGCTCACCGACGCCTGGGACTTCGGCGGGAGCCTCGTCGATCTCGAGGCGGCGCGGATCGCCGTGCCGTTGCCCGTGCTGCGGAAGGAATTCATCGTCGACCGCTACCAGGTGATCGAGGCCCGGGCCCACGGTGCCGATGCCGTGCTGCTCATCGCCGAGTGCCTCGACGACTGCCACCTGCGGAGCCTCTATCGCGACATCCTTGACCTCGGCATGACGCCGCTGGTGGAACTCCACGATGAGGAGAACCTGCCGCGGGTGCTCGATCTGGGGGCGACGCTCGTCGGCATCAACAACCGCAACTTGAAGACGATGACCACCGACCTCGATCACGTGCTGCGACTGCGGGAGCGGGTGCCCGACGACGTCGTGCTCGTCGCAGAGAGCGGCATCAAGACCCGGGCCGACGTCGAACGGCTCGAGGCCGCCGGCATCGGCGCGATGCTGGTGGGCGAGTCGCTGCTCAAGCAACCCGACTCGGGTGCCGCGGCGGCAGCGCTCCTCAATCCTACTTGACGAAGCGGTAGCCGGTGCCGCGGATCGAGAGAAAGTGCTTGGGCTGTGAGGGGTTTTCCTCGAACGACTTCCGCAGGTTGAGCATGAAGGTGTCGATCGTGCGGGTGGCCGGTGCCCGTGTCATCCCCCAGACGTTTTTGAGCAGTTCGTCTCGCGACACCACCACGCCCTCGCGCTCCACCAAATAGCGGAGCAGTTTCATCTCGAGGTTGGTGAGCCGCACGGGCTTTCCGCCCGCCGAGGCGTCCCAGGTGTCGAAGTTGACTTCGGCGTTGCCAAAGCGAAAGACGGTGCTGCGGCCGCCAGTGCCCTCGCCTGTGGCGGTTCGCTCGGCCCGCCCCCGCCGAGCCAGCAGATTGCGGATCACCGAGAGCAACTCTTCGAGGTCGAACGGCTTCTGCAGGTAGACGTCGGTGCCGGCGTCGAAGCCGCGGATCCGGTCTTCCACGAGCGTGCGGGCCGTCAGCATCACCACCGGCACGGGATTGCCCGCGCTGCGGATCGCCTCGCACACGGCATAGCCACTCATGCCCGGCAACATCAGGTCGAGCACGACGAGATCGACCGGTGGATTGGCAGCCTCCACGGCAGCCACCGCCGCCTGGCCATCGCCCACGACCGTGACCTGGTAGCCTTCCGACTCCAGATTGAACTTGATGCCGATGGCGAGATGCTGCTCGTCTTCAACGACGAGAATGTGAGCCATACGGCTATCGTACAAGCACGGTCCGCTCGCGGACAGGCTTGGCGTAGCCATGCCCCACGAACCATTCCCAGGCATCCTGCACTGCGTCTTCCAGCGGCCGGATGGTGTACCCCAACTCCCGCCGGGCCCGCTCACACGAAAAGTGGTGCGGCAGCATCGACATCGTGACGGCCGCGGAGTTTACAGCGGGCTCGCGGCGGGCCATCAGGCCGGCGAGATCGCCGCACCAACCAGCCATCCGAAGCACGACCGGGCCAACGGTGCCAAGGGGCTGAATGCGACCGCCGACTCGGGCGAAGATACGCCACGCCTCGAGGTAGGAGAGCGAATGCCCGCCGAGGATGTAGCGGCGACCGGTTTGCCCGCGGTCCATCGCAGCGAGGATACCCGCCGCCACGTCACGGACGTCAACGAAGTCGTTGCCCCCGGGGGGTGCAAAGAGCCCCTTGCCGGAGGCGACTTCCAAGAGCATGCGACCGCTCGATGGCTTCCAGTCCCAGGGGCCCAGCATGAAGACCGGGTTAACGATCACTGCGTCGAGGCCGCGATCGACCTCACGGAGTATGACCTCCTCGGCTTCCCGCTTGGTGACCACGTAGGGGCATTCCGGCATCACGCCCGGCGGCGTCTCTTCGTCGGCCGGCTCGCCGTCATGACGAAGGCCGATGGCATCGACACTCGACACATGGATCAGTCGGGCGCCCGCCCGACGCGCGCAACGGGCGACGAGTTCAGTGCCCAGCACGTTGACGCTGTGCATCTCGTCGCGATGCCG
>JBIKNV010000093.1:0-8375 GCA_044358475.1 Pirellulales bacterium
GCTTGCTGTCGTCGCGGAGATGAATCGCCTGCCGGCGACCTTTCACCAGGATCCTGCCGATCGACTCATCGTGGCCACGGCCCGCACCGGCAGGCTGCCGTTGGCCACGCATGACGCGCGCATCCGCCGATTGCGGCAGACGTCGCTCTGGGTCGCGTCGTCGCAAGAGCATACGACGGTATGTCGCTCACGCGGGCAACAGGCGCTATCGCCGGGGACCCTACCAAAACAAGACCGCGGCCTGCCGGACCGTTGCCCACAATCCCCATCCCATCGGGATGGCGACGAACAGCCAGAACCCTGCGAGCAAGAGCAGGTTGGCCGGCCGCATCGCCGTCACCGCGGCGGGGGATGCGACCGGAGCGAGCAACGGTCGCGGGGCGACTCCGGCGGCCGCGGGCTCCACCTCGGTCGGGGCGACGGGCCTGATCAGGGCGTTGCAGACGAAACCCACGGCCAAGAGCCCGGCCAGCAGCATCATCGTCCGGTCGTACGCAGCAGCCCGCGGCATGCCGGCCCGCACCTGCTCCTCGTTCACGTAGTTGACCAGCACCGGGCCGAGGATGCCCGCCACGCTCCAGGCCGTGAGCAGCCGGCCGTGGATCGCTCCGACAAAGCCGGTGCCGAACAGGTCGGCCAGATACGCGGGGATGGCCGCGAAGCCGCCGCCATACATCGTCATGATCAGGCAGAAAATTCCACAGAAGAGAGCGATCTGCCCCGCGCGGCCGACAACCGGCACGGCCGAATAGAGCGCGATCCCGAAGAGGAAGAAGATGGCGTACGTCGTCTTTCGACCGAGCCAGTCGGACAGGGACGACCAGAAGAATCTGCCCAGGATGTTGAACAGGCTCAGCAGGCCGGTGAATCCTGCGGCCATCGCCGCCACGCGACCGAGCTGGGCCGCATCGAGCGCCTCGAAGGGGATATCCAAGCCCAGCAGCCGGCCGCCGAACACCTCCTGCAGCATCGGCGATGCCATGCCGATCACGCCGATGCCGGCCGACACGTTGAGGCAGAGCACGAGCCACACCAGCCAAAACTGGCGGGTTCGGCAGGCTTCCCGCACCGTGAACGACCGCTGCCTGGGAGCCGGCCCGCCGGGATCGCTGGCCTTGGTCTCTGTCCCGATGCCGCCCCAGCCCGCGGGCGTCCAGCCGTCGGGAGGGACGCGATAGGCGAACGCACCGACCATCATGAACACAAAGTACACCGCCGCCAGCACCAGAAACGTCTGCCAGACGCCCACCGATTCCGGCCCCGCAAAATGCTTCATCAGCGTGTCGGCGAGCGGCGAGCCGACCATCGCCCCGCCGCCAAATCCCATGATGGCCATTCCCGTCGCCATGCCGCGGCGATCGGGAAACCACTTGATGAGCGTCGAGACCGGCGAGATATAGCCGAGCCCGAGCCCGATTCCGCCGATCACACCCGAGCCCAACCAGAGGAGCCAGAGCTGATGCCAGTAGACCCCGCCCGCCGCAATCACAAGCCCGCCACACCAACACACCGCCGACACCACGGCCGCCTTCCTGGGGCCTGCTCGCTCGAGCCAGGTGCCGAACAGCGCCGCGCTCGAGCCGAGAAACACGAAGAACAGCGTGTACATCCAGCCGAGCAAAGGCTTGTCCCAGTCGGAGGTGGTGGTCGTGAGCCTGCCGAGGAGGCCGAGCGACGGGGGGCAGGGCACCGGTTGCGTGATCCCGACAGCTCTGGTGAGAGGCAGCCAGAACACGGAGAACCCATACGCCATGCCGATGCACAGGTGCACGCACAGCGCGGCCGGGGGCACAAGCCAGCGGTTAAATCCGGGGCCCGCGATGGTGCGACGCTTGTCGAGAACGCCCAGTAGAGATTCCGGCATGGTGCTCACAATGGCCGGTTCGCGCGGAAACCGCAAGGAAAGGCAGGAGATCCAGAACGTGGCCATGGAGGCCATGGAGGCTCTCTCCCACGGATCGCACGATGATCTTCGGCGGGGAACTGTTTGCCGAGGTCTCATTGCGCGATCGACCCATCGCCACAAAAAGCACCGGGAGTCTCCGCAGTTGCTGAATGTTGACCGATGGCCTATGTTCGACCGAGGTGATGATCGGAAGACCATGCCAATGGCCGGTTCGCCGCGGGGGCTTCTCGGGAGATTTTGCTATGTCGTTGGCTCATCTTCGGAAGCGTAGTCGTCGCCGCCGAACGTACGGTTTGTCGGCTGAGCGGCTCGAAACTCGCTGCCTTCTCGCAGCCGACATCATGGCCGGCATTCGGCAGATCGACTGGCAGGGGCAAGCCGTCACGGCCCGTGCCGATGGCTGGATCGTGACCACCGAGGGCATGGCGCCGCAGGTCGTCCCCGGCTGGTCATCGCAGTCGCTCGGGGCAGGAATGTTCGCGATCACGGCCCCTGGTGCCAGTGCGTTGGACGTGACTTCGTGGGTGGCATCCATTGGCGCACGCAGCCTCGAGCCCGACCGGATCATCACGTCGGCCGCCTTGCCCAACGATCCGTCCTTCTCTCGGCTCTGGGGGCTGCACAACACCGGACAAACCGGTGGCGTGATAGACGCTGACATCGACGCGGCCGAAGCATGGAATGTGACCACCGGCTCGCGGGCTGTGGTCGTGGCCGTGATCGATACCGGCATCGATTATCGCCACTCGGACCTGTCCGCGAACATGTGGAGAAATCCGGGCGAGATCGCCGGGGACGGAATCGACAACGACGGCAACGGATTTGTCGACGATGTCTATGGGTGGGACTTCGCCAACAATGACGCTGATCCCTTCGACGACGAGGGGCATGGCACCCATGTCGCGGGCACGATCGGTGCCGTGGGCAATAACGGCACTGGGGTGGCTGGCGTGAACTGGCAGGTGTCGCTCATGGCGCTCAAGTTTTTGGGAGCCGACGGGAGCGGCACCACGAGCGCGGCGGTCGCAGCTTTGAACTATGCCACGATGATGCGGCAGACCCACGGCGTGAATGTCGTGGCCACGAACAACAGTTGGGGTGGCGGCGGCGCTTCGACGGCCCTGACCAATGCGATCGTGGCCGGGGGGAATGCCGGCATCCTCGCCGTGGCGGCGGCGGGCAACGAGTCGGCCAACAACGACACGACCCCTTCGTTTCCGGCGAATGTGAATTCGACGGCGGTCATTTCGGTGGCGGCCAGCGATGCTTCGAATCGCCTGGCATCGTTCTCAAACTATGGGGCGACAACCGTGGATGTCGCGGCCCCGGGTGTGGGGATCTATTCAACCACGCCCAACAATTCCTATGCGAGTTACAGCGGCACTTCGATGGCCGCACCCCATGTAGCCGGCCTGGTGGCCCTCATGGCGGCGGCCAACCCCCAGGCAACCGCCAGCCAGATTCGATCGGCGATTCTTTCGTCGGCCGTACCCGTGGCGTCGCTCGCCGGCAAGGTGGCAACCGGGGGCTTGATCAATGCCGCGGCCGCAGTGAATCTGATAAGGGGCATAGAACCACCGCCCACCCCACCGCCACCGCCCCCATCGGCGAGCGATGAGCCCAATGACTCGATCGGCACGGCAACGCCAGTCACCCTCTCCGCGGGTGCGGCAACCGTGACGGGTACCATCGGAGATGGCACCTATGCGTTAGCCGATGTCGATATCTACGCCGTGACGGTCGCCGCCGGTGGCGTGCTTACGGTCGATATCGACGCTGCCACACTCGCGACGTCGTCGTCCCTCGACTCGTATGTGCGGGTGTTTAACGCCTCGGGCGTCCAGGTTGCGTTCAACGATGACGCCGCTGGATCGCTTGACAGCCTCGTCACGTACACGGTGCCCACGTCGGGGACGTATTACGTCGGGATCTCGTCCTATGGCAACTCCTCCTACTCGACAACGACCGCCGGCACTGGCATTGCCGGACAGACGACAGGCGATTACGCCGCAAGGATCGGCGTGGCGGTGCCGGCGCTCCCCGCCCCAACGGCCGACATCATCGACGTGTCGCCCGATCCTCGCACCACATCGGTCTCAGCGGTCGTTGTGCAGTTCAGTCGGGCTGTCAGCGGTGTGGATGGAGGCGACTTTTCGCTGACTCGCAGCGGCACCGCTCTATCCCTGGCCGGTGCCTCGGTGACCACCATCGACAACATCCGCTGGACGGTCGCGGGGCTCGACGCCGCGACGGCTTCGGCCGGCAATTATGTGCTTACACTCAATGCCGTGGGCAGCGGCATCGTGGCGGTTGACGGGGGCGCGGCGCTTGCGGCGTCGGTCTCCGACGCCTGGACCACGCAGGCGGCCACGCTCGTCGATGCCGGCGACACGCTAGCCACGGCGGCGGTGCTCGGAATCACATCCGGTGACATTCGGCTCTCCGGCCGTGTCGGAGACGGCTCCCGCGGCGCGAGGGATGTGGATCTCTTCCGGGTGACGCTTGCCGCCGGCCAGACGATCACGATCGATATCGACGCCAAGACCCTGTCGGGTGGTTCTTCGCTCGATAGCTACCTCCGGCTCTTTAACTCAGCCGGCCAGCAGCTTGCCGCCAACGACGATGATGGGTCGTCCTTCGACAGCTTGCTGACGTTCCGGGCCAGCACGGCCGGCACGTATTTTGTCGGCATCTCGGGCTATGGCAACTCGGGCTACAACCCGACGCGGGCCGGGTCAGGCCGCGCTGGATCCACGGGCGTCTACCAGGTGCAGTTTGCCCTCACGGGAGCCACAGCCAATGTCGGCGTCAGGATCGCCGGGTTCCGCGACACCGCAGCCGCGGCGAGGGCCTCGGCCTTCGCGATCTATGGCGCGAATTGGTCAGCAGCGGTGCCTGCTACTCCTGCCAGTGCCGCACGCCTCCGTCGGCGATAGCACCGCCTAGCGGCAGCCCGCGATCGATATCCACAGCCTCTGAACGGTTCTGGACACCCACGCCGGGCACGAAATAGTCGTATCGTGCAAGAAAAGCGTGCCTCGGCAAATCGCGGATCCTGTAAAGCAGAGCTTGGTCTTCATTCTTTGCAGAAAAAATCCCCTAAAAGGGCTTGCTCCCATGCCATCGACCCGCCGGTTCGAGTCCACCATTCTCGTCGTGTGAATGCCGGTCGAAAAGTGCAGCGCGAAGGAGAGCCCGGTCAATGGCACTTTGGTAACGGTCTTCCGGCCGATGAGCGACTCGTGAGCCTCGGGAGGAGCGGCACGGGCCGCTCGGCGGCCCCGCGATCGTCGAGCCAGCTCTCGAGGTTCTCCGAGATGGCCTTGTGGAGCGGCGTCTTCTCGGGCCGACGCCGCTCGTAAGGGCGGGATACCGCGCGGCCGCCATGTGGTCGGCGTCGGCTTTACATCTCACGCTGGCGGCGCGGTCGGCTTCTGTCAATTCGTTGACGTGCGTTCGCTTGCGGACCTGGCTCCATGGCGGGGGCAACCCCGAACGTTCTAAAAGAAGGCCCCCACCCGGCCCCACCAGATCCCGTAGTTGTCGGCGAACTGGCCGGCGCCCACGTCCACAGCCTTGTTGGTCCACACGTTGACGTAGTCGAAACTGATGCGGACGTAGCGATTGGGCCACCAGTTCACGCCGGCCATCAGCTGCTGCATGCGAGTGGCGTCTTGGCCGGGCTCCGCAAAGCCGGGCGTGAGCGACTGGGGCCCCAGCTCCATCTGAGAAAACTGGGAGACAAGCTCCCAGGCGCCGTAGTCATGGAGGGGCTCGATCGTCGTGTAGCCGAGCAGGCCGTCCCCCTTGTATTCCTCGCCGGTGAGGAAGTACGAGGCATTCACGTAGTAGGCGTCGATCTCCTCGGTGATGTTCGTCGTGCCGTCGGTGAGGGCGCGGGTCCAGTGGAGGTATTCGGCGAGAACGCTGAACTGGCCATACCAGAAGAGGTGCGGCGCGATCTTGGTGCGGTTGCCGTTGGCGGCAATGGTGTCGTTGTAGGTAAACCAGGGCACGCCGCTGGAGTTGACGAAGTTCTGATTGAGCGTGGGTTCGCCGTTGCCGGAGGGAAAGTTGAAGTCGCTACCGCTGCTGAGCACGTATTCCTGCACGCCGTTTTGGGCGCTGAAGCCGATGCCGAGATTTTGAAGCGGTGAACCTTCGTCAGGCTTGAACGGTGTCCAGGTGACCTCGCCCATGCCATCGATGTTGCGGTCAAGGTCGAAGTAGGCGCCAGTCGGGCCGTTAAACGCGCCCACCTGATACTGCACGGCGTTGTCGAACAGCCGGCCCCACAGCATGGCTCCGGTCTGACGCTTGCCAGCCAGCTGGAAGAGCGGCGAGTTGGTGATCACCGGCTCCCAGGCCGGCGAGAATGCCCAGTATTCGTAGAGAAACGGGCTGAGGAAGTGGCCCACGCGAATGTTGAGCTCCTCGGTGAAGAGGTAGCCCGCGTAGACGTCGAGGATGTTGAAGCTGCCGAGCGACTGCTGCACCGAGGCGAGGTATTCCCACTGCTCGAGAAAGTTGCCCATGAAATAGAGACGATAGAACGGGACGTTGAATCCCTTCTCGAACGTGTTCGCATTGTCGAGCGAGTAGAACGTGCCATCGAGCGTGAGCTGGTTTTGGATCTGAAACGTGAAGTCTTCGTCGCGGGACTGCAGCTGCAGATAGCCGCCGCCGAAGTTGTAGTTGTAGGAGCCCACGAGCGAGTTGCCGGCGAGCCCGTCGCCGTCGTGGCCCATGCAGTGAGGGCAGCCCGTGCAGCCCGACCCGCCGGTGCATCCACCTGCCGCAGCCAGCGGCTCAAACGCGAGTGGGCTCTCGGTGGGCACATAGGCCTCCTCGGCGTGTGGTGCCTCGGCGACCGGCTGGCGCCCAGCCAGGCGATCGACCTCCGCCTGGAGCAAATCGACCTGCATCCGCAATTGGCTGGCGGCCGCCACCTCCTTTTCAAGGTTCTCCACCTTGCGGGCGTAGTCGGCCAGTGCGGGAGAGAGTGGCTCAGGGACCGTGTCTGCGGCCAACGAGAGGCGCACACCACAGCCGCTCGAAATCAGAACCGCGATCCAGAGCAGTTGTCTCACGTACTGCATGCGTGATGAGCCAAGGGGGGGCCGCGACTTGGGGGCCGCAAGGATTCCCTATCCTTCTCAATCGGCAGAAGCCCGTCCGTAAGGTCAGCCGAATCGGCAGGGGTTTCCTGGATGCCGCAGCCTGCCTGGTCGGTTACCGCCAGAGAAACTGCTGCGGCACGTCGCGGCCGACGGTTTCGCGACGGACTACTTCCCAGGCCTGCCGCACGAGGTCACGCACCGGTTCGGTCTCCATGCCCAGCACCTTGTAGACGATCCCCGCATCGTTCGGCAGACGGCTGCAGGACGCCGCCCACTGCCCTGCCTTGTTCACCTCGGCCGGGAGGGCCGCCGCGATCGCCGCGTGGTGCGCGGGCGGGGTGAGTACGAGCACGTTGCCGAAGACGTCGTAGCCCCCCATCACGCCCACGTCGCGGAGCGCGTTGCGGGCGGGTTCGATCACGAATTTTTCGGTGAAGAGCTCGCCTGAATCTCCGGCCATGCCCGCCGGCCGCACCGCCCTGACGGTCGAGGAAAACACGTCATACGCGAAGAGTTCGCCGTCGCCGTGATACTTGCGGCCGGGGGCGAGAATCTCGCCGTAGAGGAGCGTGGCGGAGGGGGCGATCTCGATGCGGGTGGTGGTGAGGAACCGGGCGTGGCGGTGCGGGATCATCGGGTCCGGCAGATATTCGAGGTAGGCGTTGTCGCCGAGGACGATCTCCTGCGTCTGCGTGGCATGGTTGAAGTCCATCTCGTGGATCTTCGTGGCCGACTGCGTGGTGACATGGGCCTGGGCAGCGGGGCCGAGCCGGATCTCGATCCTGTTGCGATCCCCCTGCAAGACGCCGCCGGCATTCGAGATCATGAACACGCATGGCAGTTCGGGCATCGCCTCGTCCCAATAGAGTGCCTGCTGCACGAGCAGCGGCGCCCGGCGATCGAGATCGACCAGCACGGTCTTCGAGCCGCGGCGTTCGAAGCCGAGCCGCAGGTAGCCGTTCTTGCCCGGTGAGCCGGAGGGCAGCTGCGGCGGCTCATCGAGATAGGCCGCGAGTTCCGGCGGCACAGTCACAGGAGTGCTTTCGAACTGCATCAGGCCACCGGATCCGGAAGACTCATGTCGAAGAGCACCTGGTCACAGATGAGTCGGGTCAACTCCATGATCCCCTCCCCCGTCTTGCAGTTGGTGAACACGAAGGGCTTGCCGCCCCGCATGAGCCGCGAATCGTGGTCCATCACCTCGAGGCTCGCGCCCACGTAGGGGGCGAGGTCGGTCTTGTTGATCACGAGGATGTCAGACTGCGTGATGCCCGGGCCGTTTTTGCGGGGAATCTTGTCGCCGGCCGCAACGTCGATCACATAAATGAAAAAGTCGACGAGCGCCGGGC
>JBIKNV010000004.1:0-25842 GCA_044358475.1 Pirellulales bacterium
AGGTGTCGGTGGCCGCTCGCATCAGGAGTTCGTCATGATCAGGCATCGCATCGTGCCAGAACCGCAACTGGCGAATCGCCGCGGCACGGGCGTGATGGTCGGCGGAGCTAGCTAGGTCGAGCAGGAGGGCAGGCCGCGGCTCGCCAAGCGTGGACAGCGCCCACATGGCCTCGGCCTTGTTCCGCAGCTGGCGGGAGTCGGCAGGGTCGAGTTCCTTGGCCCACGCCTCGACGGCCGCGACCGCGGCCTGACGATCGCGAAGGGTGAGTTCGCGCGTGGCGAGGTAGCGGACGCGAAATTCGGCATGGCCGAGGAGGGCGGCCAGCTCGGCTTCGCTCGCCCCAGCAATTTCTGGCATCGCGACAGGCGCGTGCCCCTTCGGCACAATCCGCCAGATGCGGCCCGACTCGCGGTCGCGGCGGGTGTCGCGGAGCGAGTACTGCGCATGGCCCTTCACCGGGTTGTACCAGTCGACCACGAACAGGTCGCCCCGCGGGCCGAAGTGGCAGTCGACCGGGATGAAGCTCAGGTTGGTGGAGAAGAGCAGGTCACCGACATACTGCTCGTTGTAGCCGGAGTCGGTTTCGAGCCACGTATGGATCTCGATGCGGTTGGTCGGCTTGTAGCGGGCCTTGATGAAGCCCCCCTGCATCGCGAGGGGAAAGGCGGGTGCATCGACGAAGGCTTGGCCGCAGGTGCCCGAATAGGCCTGCAGACCGCGGGGCGGCTGGTGCTGCTGCGGGTAGGGCGGATCGAGAGAATGAAAGGCCTCGGCGAAGATCGGGTGGCTAGCCACGTGGTTGCCCCACGGGTCGTAGGCCACGCCCCACGGATTGGTGCTCGGATAGGTGCCGAAGCACGTCAGCCGAAACGAGTGCGGCTCATAGCGAAACCAGCCGCTATTTTGCTGACGGACCGGCCCGTAAGGGGTCTCGACCTGCGAGTGGTGAAACACGCTTTCCCGAAAGAGGAGGCCGCCGTCAGGCGACCAGATGAAGTCGTGCAGCGAGTGGTGCGAGTCTTCCGTGCCGAAGCCGGAGAGGATCACGTCGTGGGTGTCGGCGCGGTCGTCGCCGTCGGTGTCTTTCAGAAACGTGAGATACGGCTGCTCGGAGACATACACGCCGCCGTCACCAAACTCGAAGGAGAGCGGCAGGTGGAGGTTGTCGGCAAAGACCTTCGACGTGTCGGCCCGGCCGTCGCCGTCGGTATCTTCGAGGATCACGAGCCGGTCTCGTGATGCCATGCCCGGGTAGACGTGCGGATAGGCCTGTGACGTGCTCACCCACATTCTTCCGCGCGCGTCCCAGCGGCACTGGATCGGGTTGGCAATCTCGGGAAACTGTTCTTCGCCTGCGAAGAGATTTACCTCAAACCGCGGGTCTACTTTGAATGCCTTTTGTTCCTCGGCGGCGGACAGCCATTCGTTGGCGCCGCGGGTCTCGTCGACCGGCGGCATCTCCGGCAGATTCGAGTCGTCGATCGTCTCTGGGACTGACCGGCCATGGGCGATGTCCCACATTCGCCGATCACGATTGCCGCACATGATGTCGAAGTTGCGGAGCGCCGGGAGGAAATCGAGGTAGCCGTATTCCTTGTTGCGGCCCCCGGTGTAATAGAACGTGTTGAGGGGCCGGTAGCGGCGGAAGAACTGCAGATCGAGATCGATCGCCGTCAGCCGCAGCCGCTCCTCGACGACGGGGGGCGGCGACTGGAAGCAGCCGCGGAAAAATGCCTCGGCGATCAGGTCGTAGCCTTTCTTTGTGAGATGGCAGCCGTTGATCGTGAGCGTCGTGGCGGGATCGGCGAGGGGAGCGACGGTTGGTTCGAAGAGATCGACGAAGCCGACACCATGGGCATGAGCCACCTCCCGCATGGCCTCCGTGTACATGCGGATGGTGGTGTTGTTCAGATCGGCCGCGGCGACTCCCGGCACGTTTTCATTGGCGATCGGCGAGACGAGCACGATCCGCGGGGCCGAGGATCCGTTGAAGGCCTTCGCCTGGAGGCCCGCGAGAAATACGGCCAGCTTCGTGCGGAACTCGGCCAGGCCTGCCGCGCCGGCGAACGACTCGTTGAAGCCGTAGGCCGCGATGATCACATCGGCCTTGAAATAGGTGAGGTGCTGCTCGATGTCGGCGAAGTTTTCCGGGCGGGGCGTGAGGTCGATCTCGTCGGCCGACCAGGCCAGGTTGCGGATCACCAGCTCGTTGTCGGGAAACGCAGCGTGGAGCGTGGCGGAAAGTTGCCCGAAAAGCTGCGCCCGTTCGAAGAGCGTGTTGCCGATCAGACAGATTCGGTCGCCGCGGCGGATTTCAAGAGGGAGCGTCGTGGTGCCCGGCGGGCAGGTGGCCGCCCGGGGCGACGTCTTGGCAAAGATACCGAACTGGCTGAAATCCTCGTCGGCCGCCTGTGCCAGCGACGCTGCCCAGGTGATCGCGACAGCCATGAGACAGTTAATTCGGTGGAATCGCATATGACATCCTCAGCTCCTCAAACGCCTCGGCGCGCTACCAGTTTCTCCATCGCCGTTCCATTTGCAAAGCATGCCGTGCGTCTTCATCCGGCGTAATTTTGTAGGAAGTTGCCGCAATCGCGCCGTGGGTGACAATGTGATGCTGAAATACATTCGCACGTACGGTGCCGATTTGAAGCCAGTGCTCGGGACTGGCTGTTTCCATCGTTTTTGAAGGATTCCTGTGCCTGCTTCCCTTGCCGGTGTCTATCCGATCGTCAATACGCCGTTTCACCCGGACGGCTCCATCGACTACGCGAGCCAGGATCGGCTCGTCGATTTCTTGCTCGAGCAAGGGGCCCACGGCCTCGGCCTCTTCGGCAACGCGAGCGAGGGCTACACACTCGCTGCGGGTGAACGCATCGAATTGATGCGGCGCATCGCGAAGCGGGTGAACGGCCGCGTGCCGCTGGTGGCCTCGAGCGGCCATACCGGCACCGATGCGGCGGTCGAGTTGAGCAAGGAACTCGAAGGGCTCGGGGCCGACTGCCTGATGGTGCTGCCCCCCTATTACCTGAAGACCGACGGCGATGGCCTGATGTACTACTTCCAGGCGATCTCGGCTGCCGTCAACATCCCGATCATGGTGCAGGACGCGCCGCTCATGACCCAGGTGGCGATGCCGCCGGCTCTGCTCGCCCGCATGGGTCGAGAGATCGAGCGGGTCGAATACGTGAAGATCGAGGCCCCGCCGACGCCGGCGAAGGTGTCGGCCGTGGCAAAGCAGGCGGGCGATGCCCTCACGCTCTTCGGCGGGCTCAACTGCCAGTTCTTCATCGAGGAGTGGCAGCGCGGAGCCCGTGGCCAGATGCCCGGCAGCGATCGCACCCGCGATCTCGTCGAGATCTGGGGCCATCTCGAGGCGGGGCGGATCGATGCTGCCTGGAGCGTCTTTTCGCGGATCCTGCCCCTGTTGCGGTTTGAACTGCAGCCAGGCCTCGGCGTCTCGGCCCAGAAGCACAACCTCGTGGCGGCGGGCGTGATCGGCTCGGCCCACGTGCGGCATCCGACGGCCTCGCTCGATGACGAAAGCCTGACGGAGCTTTCCCATCTGCGTCGGCTGGCCGATCGGGAACCTGCCGCGCTGGCGGCGGCATCGTGAGGACACCGACCCGATGAAGATCCCCCATCTCCGCTGGTGGATCGCGGGGCTGCTCTTTTTTTCGACGGTGATCAACTACGTCGACCGCCAGACGCTCTCTGTGCTCGCGCCGGTGCTCGGGCGAGATCTCGGCATTTCCGACATCCAGTATGCGAATATCCTGACTGCCTTTCTCGCCGCCTACACCGTGATGTACGTCGGTTCGGGAGTGATCGTCGACCGGTTCGGCACGCGGGCATCGCTGAGCCTTTTCATGGTGTGGTGGTCGCTGGCCAATATGGCGCATGCGTTCGCCCGGGGAGCCTGGTCGCTGGGGGCGTTGCGATTCCTGCTCGGCATGGGTGAGTCGGGCAACTTCATGGCGGCCTTCAAGGCGGTGAGCGAGTGGTATCCGGCCAAGGAGCGGGCGCTCGTCCACGGCATCATCCAGAGCGGCGCGGCGATTGGCGCGATCCTCGCCCCGCCGGTGATCACCTGGATCAATGCCCGCTACGGCTGGCAGCCGGCATTCATCATCACAGGGTCACTCGGCTTCGTGTGGCTCGTGTTCTGGCTCCTGCTCTACCACCCGCCAGAAAACCATCCGCGGATCACCGACGAAGAACGGGCGCTGGTGCTGGCGGATGCTCCAGCGGCCACGGCCCGGGCCACGATCCGCTGGCGGGAAGTGCTTGCCCATCCGCAGGCCTGGGGCCTCCTGCTGGGCCGGTTTCTTTCGGATCCCGTCTGGTGGTTCTATCTCTTCTGGCTGCCCAAGTATCTGGTCGAGCACCGCGGCTTCTCGATGCAGGAGATGGGAATGCTCGCCTGGCTGCCCTACCTGGCCGCCGACTTGGGCGCGATCTTTGGCGGCTGGGCCAGCGGCCGGCTGATCAAACGCGGGAAGACGGCGATCCCGGCGCGGCTGGCCATCATGCTTCCGTTTGCCTTGATCATGCCGGTGTCACTGGCGATCAATCATGTGTCATCGCGGTGGCTCACGCTCGGCCTCATCTGCGCCGTGACGTTTGCCCACATGGCGTGGAAGACCAACCAAAACACGCTTACCAACGATGTCTTTCCGAAGCCGGTGATCGGCACGGTCTCGGGGCTGCTCGCCTTCGGCACCGGCCTGGGGGGCACGCTCTTCACGTGGATGACGGGCTACGTCGTGGCGTGGTTTGGCTACGATGCGATCTTCATGATCATGGCGGTGCTGCATCCGCTGTCGTACGTGCTGACGCGGTGGCTCGTGCAGAAGCCGCTCGGCGCGGAGGGGGTGTCGTGATGCGGATTGAATCGATCCAAGCGTTTCCCGTTCGTCTTCCGCGGGATTTCGTCGCCGCCCAGGGAACGGCCGGCTCGCCGACGCGCCTTGCCGGAGAGGGCCGCTACCGCTGGTCGACCGCATATCCGGTTCTCTACTCGGTCGATTTTGAGACGGCCCTCGTGCGAGTCGAGCTCTCGGGCGGCCTCGTGGGCTGGGGCGAGGCCCAGGCGCCGCTGGCGCCGGAGGTTGCCTGTGCGGTCGTCGAGCATCTGCTCAAGCCGGCCCTCGAGGGGGAGGCATTTGACGGCTCGGCGGCCCGCATCGGCGAGTTGTGGGACCGCATGTATGCGACGATGCGGGTCCGTGGTCAGAGCGGTGGCTTCATGCTCGACGCCATGAGCGGCGTCGATATCGCGCTCTGGGATCTGGCCGGCAAGCTTGCCGGGAAGCCCGTGTGTGACCTGCTCACGGCCGCACCGAGCCGCACGGTGCCTGTCTATCTGAGCGGCACGTCGGGAGCGACGCCGGCTGAGCGGGCGGCGTTTGCCGCGCCGTTTCATGACGAGGGAATCAACCTCGTCAAGCTCTACTACGAGTCGGACTGGGCCGATCTGCTCGCGATCGCCGACGCCCTCCCGGCAGGGATGCAGTTTGCCGTCGATGCCCTCTGGCATCTGCCCCCCGCCGACGCCATCGCGATGGCGCGTGAGCTCGATGCCCGCGGCGCGCGGTGGCTCGAGTGTCCGCTTTATCCGGAGGACGTCGCCGCCCACGCAGAGCTGGCCGCGGCGATCACGACCCCGCTCGCCGTCGGCGAAAGCTATCGCACACGGCGGGAGATGCAGCCCTTTTTCGGGATCGCTTCGATCCTCCAGCCCGACCTCGGCCGCTGCGGCATCACGGGCACGCTCGACATCGCCGGCGGCTTCAGGGGCCAGATCGTGCCTCACGTGAGCATCGCAATGGGGCCGCAGATCGCGGCGGCGATCCATGTGGCGGCGGCCCTGGAAAACTGTCCACTGTGTGAGTTCAATCCGGCCGTGCTTAGCATGGCCAATGCGTTTCTCGCTGAGCCGATCGTTCGCGCGGGGGCTGCCTATCGCGTGCCCACCGGCCCCGGGCTCGGCATCGAATGGAGCGACCGCTTCGATGCAATCGTCTGATCCTGTCATGATCGGCCTCGACTGGGGCACCTCGTCGCTGCGGGCGTATCTGCTCGGAGCCGATGGCACGCTGCTCGACCGCCGCGTCACCGGCCATGGCATTCAGCACTTGCCGGCGGGCGGGTATGCGGCCGCGTTTCGTGGCGTCGCTGAGGAGTGGCTCGAGCGATTTCCGTCGTTGCCGATCGTGGCGGCCGGCATGGTAGGGAGCCGCAATGGCTGGCATGAGGTGCCTTACGTCACCTGCCCGGCCGACCCCCGCTCGATCGCGAAGGGGCTCCTGGCCTTCGACTCCGGGTGTGGCATGGTCCACCTCGTGCCGGGACTGAGCCAGGCCGGACCACTGCCCGACGTCATGCGGGGAGAGGAGATGCAGATTATCGGCGCGGTCGCGCTGGAGCCTGATCTCGCGGCCGCATCGCTCTTCGTGCTCCCGGGCACGCACTGCAAGTGGGCGACGATCGCCGAGGGCCGCGTGACCCGGTTCACGACCTATCTCACGGGTGAACTCTTCGCCATGCTTCGCGAGCACTCGATCATTGGCCGGCCGGCCAAGGAGGCGGGCGTTGTCGCTCAGCCGGGCATGTACGACCGCGAGGCTTTTGCGAAGGGGGTGCGGGCGGCTCGGGAGAGCGGGGCTGTCGGCGTCGCTCCGCGGCTCTTCTCCACTCGCAGCCTGTTCCTCGCAGGTGATCTCACCATCCCGCAGACGCTCGACTATCTTTCCGGCCTCCTCATCGGTGAGGAGATTCGCAGCGTGCTGGCTGAACTGGGGGTCGCGGGCTGTCCACCGCTCGTTCTCCTCGGTGACCCGGCGCTGTGTGACCGCTATCGGCTTGCACTCGTGACGTTTGGCATCAACCATGTGCGGGCGTTGAACGAGACGGGCCCGCTGGGGCTGTGGCGGATCGCCGTGGCTGCCGGCCTCGTGGCTCGGGCTCCCGAAGAGCAGAGAGTGGGCATGCACCATGGCTGACCGCGATCAGGCGAAACGTCACTTCGCCGAACTCCCGCTCGTCGCGATCCTGCGTGGGGTGACGCCCGACGAGGTCGTGCCGATCGGCCGCGTGCTCGTGGAGGCGGGCTTCCGCCTGATTGAAGTGCCGCTCAATTCCCCCGACCCGATCGAGAGCATCCGGCGGCTGGCTGCCACTCTGGGGAATACCGCAACGGTCGGCGGCGGTACCGTGCTTTCGCGTGCCGATGCCGCAGCAGTGGCCGCGGCCGGTGGCAGCCTCGTGGTCTCGCCCACCATGCATCCCGGCGTGATCGCCGCGACGCGGGCGGCCGGCATGCTGAGTGGACCGGGCGTCTGCACGCCGACGGAGGCGTTTGCTGCCATCGAAGCGGGTGCCGACTTCCTCAAACTCTTTCCCGCCGAGCAACTCGGGCCGAATGTGCTGAAGGCGTGGCGGGCCGTGCTGCCGCAGGACATGCCGCTCGTGCCGGTCGGGGGCATCACACCGGAGTCGATGGCTCTGTGGCGGGCGGCCGGCGCCGCCGGTTTCGGCCTTGGCTCGGCCCTCTACAAATCCGGCATGACGGCAGCAGGCGTCCGCCACTCCGCTACAGCATTCATCGCCGCCTATCGATCCAACGGGTGACGAAAGCGCAGCCCTGGGAACCGGGCGTAGTCACGATCTGTCGTGATCCACTCGGCTCCCGTCTCCAAAGCTAGCGCCGCATGATAGGCATCGGCGACGAGATTACCCCGGGCCTGGAAGCGACGGCACAGGTCGAGAAAAATCTGCCAGTGCCGCGGCCCCGGTGCCAGTACGACGAGATTGCCATGCTCTCGGAGCTCACCGACGAAGGCAATCGCTTGCTCCATCGGGGTCGGCGGATTGAAGATCCGTGG
The DNA here is from genome assembly GCA_044358475.1 of Pirellulales bacterium. GTDB lineage: Bacteria > Planctomycetota > Planctomycetia > Pirellulales > UBA1268 > CACORA01. Next base: position 7,888 of record JBIKNV010000004.1, read on the forward strand.
GTGGGTGATGATTCGCAGGCAGCCACTCAGGACCAAGTCCGATACGGCGCAGCTGATGGAAGAATCGAGTTGCTCTTCCAACCACCTGCGGTACTCCTCGTGCCGGTCGGTTTCCTCCCGGTGTGCGTAGACGAGCACGTTGACATCGAGCAGGATCACCGACCCTCCATCGCATCGAGCAGGTTGGCGGAACTGTCGAGGTCGATGCCCGGGAGAACGCCTTGGCCACGAAAGGTGGTGAGCCGAGTGGGCCGCCGCCGGCCGGCCGACCGTGGCTGCGCAAAGACTTTTTGCAGCGCTTCTTGGACCACGTCGCTGAGCGTGCAGGATCGCTCGGCGGCGACTTGTTTGGCCTTACGAAGCAGGTCGTCGGGGATCGAGACTGTCGTCCTCATGCATCAAAATGTACAACAATTGCATCATGATGTCACCGATTCATTGTTTTTCAGCATACGGAGGTCATTTCACCTTCCAGACCTCCACCTCGTCTACCCAGGCCGAGGGGTTCATCAAGAGGCTAAACCAGCGTTTCATCGGATGGGCAAAGCCCTCCGAGCGATGGCTACCGAGTTGCTTGCCATCGAGCGTCACCCGCATCTCGTCCCCCTCGGTGACGAGCACGAGCGTGTGCCACTCGTTGTCCGGCTGCCAGTCGACGAACTTCATCTTGCTGTCGAGCAGTGTCTGCAGGTCTTCCGGCAGTTTTTCCTTGTTCTGGAGATAGGGCTGACGACGCTTGGCAACCTCGGGATCGGAATAGCCGGTCTTGCGATCGAGGAGCTGCACCTGCGGCGGCACGTTGGAGATGACGGCGTAGCAGAGGTGACCCGCCAGTGCCTTGGACGTCTCGCGGTCGACGAAGCCGACCGTCAGGGATTCGGTCTTGTTGACCCCCGGCAGCTTGAACCGCACGATCGCCCCACCGTCCTCGAATCCCGCCTCGTGGTGGATGTGGGCCTGATGGCCAGCCTCAACGGCGCTTGTCACTTTGAGCACGCCTCCGTCGAGATCGGCCTGCTTGATATTCGGCACGCGATTGGCCGTGGCGCTGTTCCAGCCGTTGCCGATCGCCGCGGCGAGGTTGCCGTCCTCCTCGCGGTCGAAAGTGTCTTTGAAGATGAGCGTGCCCTTGTCCCGCAGCCAGGCGGCGTCGTCGGCCGTTGTGGTGGAGACAAGGAGAGTGGCGATGCAGCAGGCGAGTAGCATCACGGTCGGACGGAGGACGAAAAGCATGAGAGGCTCGCGGGTACGTGGTGAGGCCCAAACCGCCTACAGTACAGATCCTTTGCACCGCTGACGCACGCGGGCAGGAAAAAGGCGGATTCGCGCAGGTTGTCGGTCGCGAAACGGGCCGATAATGAAAGGATGGAGGCTGATGCTGTGCGCACAAAGCTGCTGGCCTGGTATCCCGTCGTCATGGCCTGCTGGGTCTGCGCTATTCCGTGCGCGGCTGCGGCCCCGCAGGCGGTCATCGACGCGCGACATCGGGAGTTGCTTCAGGCCCACTGTCAGCGGTGCCACGGGGCGGATGCCCAGGAATCAGGCGTACGGGTCGACGACCTGCCGCTCACGGTCGACACCATCGCCGCCGCGGAGCGGTGGCAGAAGGTGCTCAACGTTCTCAACTCCGGTGAGATGCCGCCCAAGGATGAGTTACAGCCGGACCGGGCGGCGAAGGCCGACTTTCTGGACGACCTCGCCACGGCGATGGTGACGGCCCGGAAGGCGCTCGCCGATCAAGGAGGCAGGATCGCCATGCGGCGGCTCAACCGCCGGGAATACAAGAACACACTCCACGACCTGCTCGGCGTACAGATCGACGGGAGCGACCTGCCGGCCGACACGAGTCCGCTGGCCTTCGACACGGTCGGGGCGAGCCTCTTCATGACGGCGAGCCAGTTCGAGCAGTATGAGGCGATTGGCCGCGACGCGCTTGCCGCCGCCTTCAAGAAGCATTTGTCGGCGATCGCCACAAAAACACAGTTGCAGGTGGAGGCGGAAAAGACGCTTGCCTTGTTCAAGAAGGCCAACGAAAAACTGCAGGCCAACCAGCAGGCTGCCAGGGAGTGGTTCGTGAAGCTCGACGCGGCCGTGGCCAGCCCAGAGAACGCCGAGTTTGTCGCCAAGACGCGGCCGACGCTCAAGGATGAAAAGGAATTCCGCTTTCACTGGCGATCGCTCGTCGGCCTGCCGGCGCCGGACGACGCTATCCCCAACAGCGGCAACAACCCCCAGTTTCTTACCGTGATCCTCGAGGAGAAACGCTTCATCCCGTATGAAGAACGGTATCTCTCGATGCCGGGGCTCGACACCGGGGCCTACCTCGCCGTGCCCTCAGGTCCCCGCGCGCCAAACTCCAATTCCAAATTGAATTTCGACATCCCACCTGATTGGCCACCCGGCGAGTACGTCATTCGCATTCGCTGTGCGGCCCGGCCCGAGGCTCCGGCTGAACGGCGGTTCATTGAGTTTGGACATCGTCATTACGGCGATCGGATGCCCGCAATCAGTGCGCACCACGTCACTGGCACGATGGAAGCGCCGCAGGTGATCGAGATTCCGTACACGCTCAAAGCTGCGTCGTCCGATCCAGCCAAACGGCGGTTCATGATCCGCGAGATCGATACGGGCAGCGGTGTGGCCGCCCGGCGCATCTTCGACGAGGGGTTGAAGGCCAACGGAATCGGTCCCGAACTCGCAATCTGGGTCGACTGGATCGAGGTTGAACGCAAAACAGTCTCAGACAGCGACATGGCCCCAGGAATCAGGGCCCTGCAGCCGCTCCTCGATGCGAAAGATCCCGACATCGTGCCGGCGAGCGAGGCGAAGCGAGCTGTGGAGAACTTCATCGCCGCGGCATACCGCGGCGTGCCGCCTGCCGACGGGGAGGTGGAGCGGTTGGCGGACATCTACGCGGCCCGTCGAGCCCTCGGGGCGAAGCACCAGGACGCGATCATCGAAACGCTCGTGGCCGTGCTCTCATCGCCACGATTTCTCTACCGGGCGGAGCCCGGGCCCGACGATGGCCGCCGTGAACTCAGCGGCCTGGAGGTGGCGACACGGCTCTCCTACTTCCTGTGGGGCACGGCCCCCGACGCAGAGTTGCACCGCCTGGCAAAGAGCGGGGCGTTGCTCGAGCCGGCCGTCCTCGAGACGCAGACAAACCGCCTGCTCGACGACCCGCGGTCGGCCGGCTTCGTCGAGCCCTTCGTTGCCCAGTGGCTGGCGATGGATCGCCTCGATTTCTTCCAATTCGATCTCTCGCTCTACCCGAAATTTGACGACAGCACGAAGGAGGCGGCCCGTCGCGAGGTCTATGAGACGTTTGCGTTTCTCCTGCGGGACAACGGTCCTTTGAGCGATCTGCTCGTGGCGGAATACGTCGTCGTCAACGGCCTGCTTGCCGACTATTACGGTCTCGAGGGGGTGCTGGGTGACGAGTTCCGCCAGGTCGCATTGCCGGCCGGGTCGCCGCGGGGCGGCCTCTTGGGCATGGCCGCGATCCACGCCATGGGAAGCAATGGCGAGCATACGAGCCCGGTGGAACGTGGTGCGTGGGTCCTCCGTAAGCTTCTCAACGATCCGCCGGCGCCGGCGCCACCAAACGTGCCGCAACTGGCCCGCTTGGCTGGGAAGTCGCTCACGACTCGCGAGCGGGTAGTCCTTCACCAGGAAGAGCCCCAGTGTGCGAGCTGTCATCGAAAGATTGACCCGATCGGGTTTGGCCTGGAAAACTTCGACGCTGTCGGGGCCTGGCGGACGACCGACAGTTCGGTGGCCGTCAATGCCGCAGGAAAGCCCGACCCGAAGACGAAGAAAACATGGACGATCGATCCTTCTGGGGCGTTGCACGGCGGTCCGGCCTTCGCCGACTTCTTCGAGCTCCGCGGTATCGTGGCCGCCCGCCCTGAGCAGTTTGCGCGTGGATTCACGGCCGCGCTGATCCAATACGCACTCGGCCGCCCCTGTGGGTTCGGCGATGAGCCGCTGATCGATTCGATCGTGAATGACGCCCGGAGCCATGGGTTTGGCACCCGATCGTTCATCCACGCCCTCGTGCAGAGTCAGTCGTTCCGCACGAAATAACAGTATTTCCCAGCGTCCACACCTCCGGAGTTCACGCCATGCCGAACCGACCCATCACGATCTCACGCCGCCAGGCGCTCGTCACCGGTACGGCGATCATTGGGTTGCCGGCCTTCGAGTCACTCGGCTTCCGGCGGTTTGCGGCAGCTGCCGCCGCGGTGGCTCCACCCAAGCGGCTCGTCTTCCTTGGCTTTGGCTGGGGCGTTACCGAGGATGAGTGGTATCCGAAGATTGATGAACCGGGCTCAGGCTACACGCTCCCGCCGCTCCTCGAACCGCTGGCGAAGCACCGTACTGATTTCAGCATCGTGCAAGGCCTGTGGAACCGATTCACCGGGAACGGGCACTATGGCAGCACGTTTTGGCTGACGGGGGCCAATGAGTATGGCGCACCCGGGCAGAGCTTCTTCAACAGCATATCCGTCGACCAGGCGGCGGCCCGTGCGCTCGGCACTGACACTCGGTTTGAGTCGCTCGCGCTTGACTGTGGTGAGGCGGCGAACGGCTCCGGGCATGGCCCCGGTCTCTCACTCTCCTGGGATTCCCGTGGCAAGCCGGTCGGTGGGCCGCGGAACCCGGTCGAAGCCTTTCATCGGCTGTTTGCCAAAGACACGGCGCCGCTCGAGCAGCAGAAGGCGCTCCTGCGGCAGCGGCGAAGCGTGCTCGACAATGCGCTCGAAAACGCCCGCGACCTCGGTCGGTCGCTTGGCACCACGGACCAGGACAAGCTCGACGAATACCTGCAGGGCATTCGCGATCTGGAGATGCGGCTCTCCCGTGACGAGCAATGGATCGGGGCGGAGCGGCCCCAGCCACCGTTCGGTGAGCCCACGTCAGGCCTTGCGGGTCGCGACGAGATCGCGCTCATGTACGACATCATCGTGGCCGCCATGCAGACCGACAGCACGCGGGTGCTCTCCTACCGGCAGCCGGTGACGACGCTCCTGACGAGCCTGGGCCTTAAGACGGAGGCCCACACGATGAGCCACTATCATGGCCGGCCGGGCGACGTCGTCGAGTCGTCACGGAAGCGGGACCTCACCCAGAGCGAACTGCTTGCCGGGCTCATCGACAGGCTGAAGGCCACGAAGGAGCCCGACGGGTCGAGTCTCTTCGACCATGTGACGGTCGTCTACGGAAGCAACATCCGCACGGGCCATTCCCTCGACAACTGTCCGACGCTGATCATGGGCGGCGGGGCCGGCGTGAAGCTGGGCGAAAACATCGTCGTGCCGAAAAATACGCCGCTGTGCAACGCCTGGCTGACGCTGCTCACGCAATCGGGCGTCGCCATAGAGTCGTTCGGCGACAGCACCGGAATGCTCGACGCGATCGTGGCGTGATACCGGTCACGAGCAGTCAAAGAACCACTGAGCACCCGTCTCGAGGGGCAGAGCCACGGCTATTTCGTGGTAACAACGTCGACATCGATCTCATTCGGTCCCGGTTTCACGGTCTTCACGAGCGTTGATCGGTGGCCGTAGTTGGGCGGAATGACAATCGAACGAGAAGAATTCGGGGGGAGAGGAAGTCCCTCGGCGTCAAACTGTTCTGAAAGCGACAGAGACACCACGCTCTCGCCCGGCATGACGCCGCGGATTTTTGCATTGAACCGTAGGTCGTAGCGACCTTCTTGGTTGGTCACGCCGATGGAGGCCGACGAGTTTGGTGTCTGTGGCTGAAACGTGACGATGACGCCAGCGGGAGCCGGCGTTCCGTCGAAGGTTACCAAGCCCGTTGCCGTGGCACCCACGCTCGGTCCGCAGCCGGCGACTGTTGCCAAGGTCCAGAGCACCCCACAGCCGCCCAGCCACGCTCTCATAGAAACGCCCATCAATAGTCTCCCGTCACGGCGTTCCCATCGGAAACGGAGCTGAGTCGTTGATAGACCCCCGTAATGCCGCGGATCGTTGCGAGAAGAGGCTGGGGATCGAAAGTCGCCGCCACTGACTGGTAGCCCCCGGCGGAGGAGTTGATCATGTTTCCGATAAATCGCACTGAGCCGTCACAGAGAGCGAAATTTGCACCGTTGGAATGGTTGCTCCCGAAGCCGTCGTAAGCGCCTTGGTTCACCTTGTATCGTGTGAATCGGACAATGGTGACGGTGGAGATTCCATCTTGCCGCGGATTCGATGTTGCGAACCAGAGCCCCGGCAGTCGCTCAGTCTTCGGGGTTCCCGGCAGTGCAGGGTCAGCCACTCCCCCCGTCTCGCCCACCAAGAATGTCTTTGACGTCCCATCGACAATGTCCTTGAGCGAATACCCCCTCATCTTGCGGAGCGCCCCGGTGGAACTCGCGATGCAGGGAGCAAGCGTGTCGACGGTTGTTCCGGCGCAGTTGAGCCCATATGGGCCGCCGTTGGCGGCGTAATTCATCTTGCTCGATCGGTAGCCGCTCGTTGCCGTGCTGAACCCGCCGGCGAGGTTGTATTCAACTTCAGGCACGAGCGAAGGAATCGAGCAACTAGGGCAGGCATAGCCTTGGACGGGCTGCCGTGTCAGGGCCGCCGCGGCGCTCGTGTCGTTCAGGAATGTGGCAGTGTGTGAGAACCCGGTCACCAAGCCCTTTGACAGCGAATCGTACAGGGAAGCCTGTTCCATAAACGGCAAGACAAGAAACGACCAGCCATGGCCTTCAAGGTAGGACGAGGTGCCCCGCACCGTTTGGAAGGCCGTCGTCGCCGCCTGGGGCGGCAGCGTTTTTCGGGCATCTTCGTAGCCCAGAATTGCCAAGCCGATTTGCTTGAGATTATTCGCGCACGAACTGCGTCGGGCCGATTCCCGCGCGGCCTGCACAGCCGGCAGAAGCAGGCCAATGAGCGTGCCGATGATCGCGATCACCACGAGGAGTTCTACGAGCGTGAAGCCCTTGGTGACGGTAACCCGTTGTTGCGGCTTATCGATCGAATGGTTTGAACGAGCCATGATTTCCTCCTCCGCGGGAGGACGTCCAGAAATGGTTGAAGACGATGAGGACAGTTGTTCCCGCCAACAAGAAAGTAGGCAAAACACCTGTCTGCCACCATGGCGTGGATGCGTCGAAATTCTTCTCTTATGCGACGCGTCTCCTCATGCTCTGTGGGGAAACTCATCGACCGGTTTATATCGCCACCGTGGCGGCGTATCACGCCTTCGAGCGGGTGGCGGCGCGGTACTTGAGCGGCGTGATGCCGGTCACCTGACGGAAGAGCGTGGCCAGATATTCGCCCGTGCCGAAGCCGCTCGCCTGGGCCACTTTTGGGATCGGCAGATCGGTCGTGGCGAGGAGTTGCTTGGCCCGCTCGATCCGCACGCGACGAATCTCCATCGCCGGCGACCGGCCGAGCGTCTCCTGAAAGGCCCGCTCGAGGCTGCGTCGCGACATCGGCACCGCCCGCAGCACGTCGTCCACATGGATCGGCTCCATCGCATGCTCACGGATAAACCCGATCGCCTGCACGAGATCGGGATCATCGATGGCGAGCGTGTCGGTGCTCTGACGCGTGATGATGCCCAGCGGCGGAATCCGGATCGGCAGCGGCGGCACCGACCGACGATCGATCAGCAGCTGAAGAATCTCCGCGGCCGTCTCGCCAATCTGTTCAGCATTCACCGCGATCGCCGAGAGCCGCGGCTGGCTGGCATCACAGAGCAACGGGTCATCGACGCCACTGAGCACGGCCACGTCTTCGGGCACGAAGAGGCCCGCCCGCCGGCAGGCGTCGATCACCGACCGGCCCTGGATCGCGGCCCACGTAAGCACGCCGACCGGCTTGGGGAGCGACTTGAGCCACTCGACAAGGCGGCTCGGCCGCCCCGCGATCTCGAGGCCGGCGCCGAGGCCATGCATGTGGCAGGTCTGCCCGGCCTGATCGAGCGCGGCGGCAAACGCCTCCTGATGCTCGCGGACATATGAAAGCTTCGGCGGGCCGACATACGCAAAGTTGCGAAAGCCGCGGTCGAGCAGATGCTCCGCGGCCATCCGGCCGGTGGCGCGCAGGTCGTAACTCACCTGCGGCGGCTGGGATTTGAGGCCCTCGAGCGTGATCCCGGAGACGTTCACCACCGGGCAGCCGACACCGAGCAGCGCCTTGGCGACTGTGGGCGTCGAGATCCGGGCAATGATGCCGTCTCCCTTCCACCCATGTGGGAGCGGCCGCCGCTCACCTTCGGTCTCCACATAAAGATGCCAGGGGCCGTGGCGATTGGCGTAGGCTGCCACACCGCTGATGATGCTGCGGCCCCAGCCGGTGCTTGCAGGCACGAGCACGGCGACAAGCGGATGCGGCGCGAGGGCAGGCGAGGGCTTCATGGCTCAGGCGAGTTGTACAGCACGGTAGTCATTGTGACGCAGTTGCAAAGGTTTTTCACGGGTTTGCGTGGTGCCCTTTGCGACAGCCAAAATAAGCAGTGAAATCCCAGGAGCCTGCATCCATGTCACGGTTGATCAAGCCTTTCCTGACTGCCATCAGTTTCGTAACGCTCGCTGGGGCGTGCGTTGCTCCGTGCCAAGCCACGACGGTTCTGATCGAGGCGGAGAGTTTCGCCGACCACGGCGGCTGGAGCCTCGACACCCAGTTCATCCGGGAAATGGGTTCGCCCTACCTGCTCGCGCATGGTCTTGGCAGGCCGGTGGCTGATGCCACGACGACGGTCACGTTTCCCGCGGCCGGCACGTATCGCGTGTTCGTGCGGACAAAAGACTGGGTCGCTCGCTGGCAGGCACCCGGCACACCGGGCCGCTTCCAGGTACTCGTGAACGGTGCGCCGCTTTCCACAACCTTTGGCACCGAAGGGGCTGCGTGGGGCTGGCAGGATGGCGGCACGGTGAAGGTCGCTGCCGGCGAGGCGACGCTCGCCCTGCATGACCTCACCGGCTTCGATGGCCGCTGCGACTGCATCGCGTTTACGACCGACGACAAGCCGCCACCGAACGATTCGGCGATCCTCGCCGCCTGGCGGCGCGACGCCCTTGGCCTGCCAGCCGAGGCCGAGACGAAGGGGCCCTATGATCTCGTCGTGGTCGGCGGCGGCTACTCAGGGATGGGGGCGGCGATGTCGGCAGCCCGCCTGGGTCTTAAGGTCGCACTCATCCAGGATCGACCAGTGCTCGGTGGCAACGGCTCGAGCGAGGTTCGCGTGTGGGCGATGGGGCTCATTCGTCGCGGCAAGTATCCGCGGATCGGCGAGATCATCGAGGAATTTTCCGACAAGGCCAAGAAGAGCCCGGGCACGTACGAGGAATTCGAGGATGCCAAGAAGGAGGCGATCGTCCGCGCCGAGCCAAACATCGACCTCTTCCTCAACACGCACGCTTTCGCCGTCGACCGCGCCGGCCCACGAATCACGAGCGTCACCTGCCTCGACACGCGGACGAGTCGCGAGCTGCGGTTCACCGGCACATTTTTCTGCGATGCCACCGGCCATGCCACGATCGGCCATCTGGCCGGTGCCGAGACCGTGATGGAGCCGAAAGGCCGGATGGGGATGAGCAACATGTGGGCCTGGGCGGAACGCGAGTCACCACAGACCTTCCCTGAAACACCCTGGGCCCTGCCGCTCACGATGGCCGACTTCCCCTACCCGCGCGACTTCCATGGCGAATGGTTTTGGGAGAGTGGCTTCGACAAAGATCCGCTCGGCGACGCCGAGGGCATCCGCGACTGGAATTTGCGGGCGGTCTTCGGCGCATGGAACGCCATGAAGAATGGCGATGGTGCCGATAAGCATCGCAGTGCCGTGCTTACCTGGGTGGCCTCGATCGGCGGGCCGCGGGAGAGCCGTCGGATCCTCGGCGACGTCGTGCTCACGCAGGACGACATCGTGGCGAAGCGGGAGTTTCCCGACGGCTGCGTGCCCAGCACCTGGTCAATCGACCTCCACTATCCCAAGGAGGAATACGCCAAGAAATTTCCCGACAACCCGTTCATCTCGATCGCCGTGCACGACCGCCGGGTCGATCGTACCTACGGCTACCCGGTGCCCTATCGCTGCTTCTACTCGAAGGACGTCGACAACCTCTTCATGGCCGGCCGCTGCATCTCGGTGACGCACGAGGCCCTCGGCACCGTCCGTGTGATGAAGACCTGCGGCATGATGGGCGAGGTGGTCGGTAAGGCGGCGAGCGTCGCGGTGCAGCACGGCACGACACCGCGCGGCGTGTACGAACACCACTGGGGGGAGATGGACGAACTCTTGAAGCTCCCTGGCAAGGCCCGGCGGGCCACGCTCTCCGCGCCGATCGTGATCCCCGCCGATGCGTTGCCCTTGGCTGATGCGACCGGTCCGATGCCAGGAGTCGATCCTGTGAAGCTTGCCCGTGACAAAGGGGCGGTCGTCCGCGACGATCGGGAGGCATCACGCGAAGGGACGTGGACCGAGGGCCACAATCTCAAGGGCTTCATCGCCCACGGCTACCACTAGGCCGGGGCCAATAGCGGTGCGACGGCGACCTATGAACTTCGCGCCCCGGCTGCGGGGACCTACGAGGTGTTGGTGTCGTGGCAGCCGCATGAAAATCGTGGGAGAGCCGTACCCGTGCTTGTCGAGACCACAGCCGGGCGGACGAGCGTGCGGTTTGACATGCAGCAGCCGCCGCCCCTGGAGGCGAGCTTCGGATCAGCCGGTCGCGTGAGACTCGACAAGGGCGAACGCTGCGTCGTGGTGATCAGCACCGACGGTGCCCAGGGCCTCGCCCATGCCGATGCCGTATTGCTCGTGCCGCTGCCCTAGGTGGGCGTTGGCACTGCCGTCAGAGCGGCACTCAAAAGACAAAGATCACGGCAAGGGCAGAGAGGCCGACGAGCACGAGGGCCAGCCCCATGTAGCGGGCGATCGGCGGCCGGTCGGCATAGCGGTAGTCGTTGTCCTTGATCGCCTTCAGCATGTGGCGATGCTCCCACATGCCGGCCAGCGTGGCGGCGATCCCCAGCAGAATGAGAGCCGCGCCGAAGATCCGGCTCTTAAGCGGCGAGAAGCCGACCAGCGGCCCATCGAAGCCGAGTGCCGCCTGGCCCAACCGCTCGATGCCGAAGCCGAGGCTGATCATCGCCAGGCTCGTGCGCACCCAGGCCAGGAGCGTGCGGTCGGCGGCCTCACGGTTCCGCTCGCGGGCGAGTTCATTGGTGAGGGATGGGGCGGGGTCGCGCATGGGTTAGCGAATGGTTACTGGAATGCTTGATGAGTGGGCGGAGAACTCGGGGGCGTAGCGGCTCTGGATCGTGGCGAAGCCGCTCGAGGCCGCGCCGCGGTGGGCCGCGCGGAGCGAATACTCGAACACATGCGTACCCCGCGGTAGCCGCTCGAAAAACAGCCGCGTCGAGGCATCACGAATCGCCAGATACCAGGCCGCCCCGTCGCCAAACCGCCAGCCGGAGAGCACGTCCACCGGCTCGGTGAGGCTCGGCCGATGGTCGGAGAGTTCGAGGAACTCGTAGTCGCGGTCGCTGGTCACCACGAGCCGCACGACCAGTTCGTCCCCCAGTTCGAGCTGAGCCGCCCCAGCGGCCGCTGCATCGCTGGCTGCGGCCAGCGGCTCGAGCACTGGCCCGGCCTTCGTCTGCCGCTTGACAAACAGCTTCTTCTCGATGGCGAGCTCCTCGCGGCCCGCCGCCGGCACGTTGGCGATGTCGTCGAGATACTGCCAGTGCACGCCGCCCCAGGCGAGCCCTGCATCGGGCTTCTTCATCACGATCTTACCCGCCGCCGGCGTGATCTCCGTGCGGACCAGCCGCTGCTCGAAGAAGCCGGTGCCCGCCTCGACATTCTCCGGCCGCACAGCTTCGCCGCCGATCGTCACGGTGACGAGCTGCTGCGAGGCGAGCAGATCCTGACCGCGGCCGAAGAGGGCCGCCACCGCGTCGGCCGTCGCCCGGCTGCCCGGCCACCGGCTCGTCCGCTTCTGCGACAGGAGCCACGCCTTCAGCGCCTCGACCGCATCGGCATCGCCCGCCACCTCGTCGAAGGCCTCGATCATGATCGACTGTGTTTCGATCGGGGCATGGGCCCAGCTCCACCAGCCGGGATGCCGATCTCGCCACCACATGCCCTGCCAGTTGTCCTTCTCCTCGCCGGGTTTGACGTCGGCATCGACGGCCCGCTGCCTGAGGCTGTCGATGATCGAGAGCGCGGTCTGCTGCTCGCCAGCCCGCCTGAGCGCGATCGCCAGATGGCCCTGACTCCGCCGCGGATCGAGCTTCATCCACGTCTTCGTACCGACCTCGAGCCCCCAGCGGTGGGCCTCAGCGGCCTCGCCCTCGGGCGGCGCGTCCTTTGCGAAGAAGCTGCGGGCATAGAGGGCGAAGGCACCGATCGGCGTGAGCACCATCTCCTCGGGCTTGTCGCCCCAGAGCTTGAGCGCCCGTGTGCGTTCCTCGATGAGGCGACCGTCGAGCCATGGCAGCGCGGCCAGCGCCGGCTGCATGTCGATCCCCACGCCCGCCGCCCGCAGCCGCCCAAACCCGGCGATGATGCCGAGCGACACCGAGTCGCAGGTGGTTCCGCCGGGAAACCAGGGCCAGCCACCGTCGCCGTTGCGAAGCGTTTCCAGCCGGGCCATTGCCGCTTTGGCCTCGTTGTCGGCGCGGGTGGCGTCGAAGAGGAGCGCGATCCGGGCCCGGGCCTCCCGCTCGTCCACCGCGTCGCGGACCCACGGCGTCTCGGCGAGCAGCGTCTGCATGAGATCCGTGTTTTTTTCGAGTGGGCTTTCGAGTGCGTCAGTGCCCTTCCACTGGGCGAAGATCCGCTCGATCCGCGGATCTCGTGTGGCGATGTGCCGGGCGAGCGAGTTGGCATAGAGCCGCGTGAAGAGCGTCTCGGTGCTCTCGTCGGCCTGCTCCATGATCGATGGCAGCGCGAGCACACCGTACCAGGCAGGGTTTGACGCCGCCTGCACCACGAGCGACTGGCTTTCGATATCCGTGCCCGCGCTCTTCACGAGCCGCTCGAGCGACACCTTCCGCTCGCCGGGTCCGCGGATCGTGATCGGAATCGTCTCGGTGACGGGCACCCGGCGCCGAAGCACAGGGAGCAACGATTCCTCGCCATCGCTGGCCGGCTTGGCAGAATTCGTCGCCGTGCCGACGGCCAGCACCCGTAGGACGTCGGTGCCGTCGGCTACGCGCACGGTAAACACCACCGGCTTCGCCTCCCCCGCGGCGAGGTCGAAGGCCTGTTCTCGCGGCCCGTCGATCAGCGTGTCGCGGGCATCACCCGTGCGGGCATCGGCCAACGAGAACCGCACCGTGCCGGAGAGCCGCCCGGTGGACGTGTTGCTCACCTTTACCGGGATCTGCACGACATCTCCCTCGCGGAGAAACCGCGGCAGCAGCGGCTCCACCATGAGGTCTTTGGCCGCGATGCAAGAGTCGGTGATGGTCCCACTGCGGAGCAGCGCATCGTGGGCGAGGCCCTTGAACTGCCAAGTGGTGAGCGTGTCGGGCAGCGTGAACTCGATCGTCACGAGACCCTCCTTGTCGCTCACCAGCGACGGCAGGAAGAAGGCGGTCTCAGCAAGATTTTTTCGCGGCGGTGGAGCGGATGCCGTCGCCGATGCCGACGGCGTGGTTTCCCCGGCCTGCTTGTCACGGTCAGTCGCCGGGGCGGCATTTCTCCTCATCTCGGCCTCCACCGGAGCCGCATCGGCCGCCAATGCGGCAGCAGGTGGAGCCGCCATCGCCTCCATGCCCCCCTTGCGCATCATCGCACTTGTCATTCCCCTTCCGCCGCCGAAGCCACCGTGGGTCGGCGGCCCAAGCCATTCGCGAAACTCGCGGTACGAGATGGCCACGCCTTCGTACGGAGTCTGCCACGAACCGAGGATCGCGTTGAGCGACAGTTGCCCATTCGTGAAGGTCACCTGTGGTCCGCCCCATTCCCGTCGGAAGAGGCTCTGCAGCCCGTTGCCCGGCCACTGGTGCGGGGCGAGGGCGTCGAGCGACTGGTCGTAGAGGATCGCCAGCATCTCGGCGACCGCCGGGGACGCAGGCCCGGCGAGCGGATCGGCCACACTCTTGATCCGCGCCCGCCAGACCTCCTTGGCGGCCGGCTCGAGCCGCCGCGTAAACCGCTCCCACTCGATCGAGAGTTGCTTGTCGGTCCACGGCACGTCGATCACCCGCTGTTCGCGGTGGAGCCGGCCATCACGGACGAGCCAGGCCGACACGGTAAACCCGCCGCGATTGTCATCCGTCGGCGTGAACTCGACTGGCCACTGTGTCTTGCCCGGCTTGGTCCAGAACCGCTTCAAATGTTTCCCGGCCTGCGTGATCTCCACGATCGCGCGACCGGTCGGATAGCCGGTGCCGACGACCGCCAAGAATTCCTCGGTCGGGCCGACGCTCGTCTGCTTCGCCTTCATCGTGAAGGGCCGCTTCACGAGATAGCGGTCGGCGGCAGGGTCGATCACCTCGACGATGGTCTGGCTCGTGACGGCCGGCGCTTCGCCCACGGCAGGGAGCGTCAACGTGGCCCGGTAGATGCCTGCCGGCAGGCTGGCCGTGGTGGTCGCCTTGCCGGTTGTCTTGTCGGTCGTGGTCTGCACTGCAAAGACCTCTTCGCCATCGGCCCAGGTCCGCGGATCAACTGGGTCGGTCTCGCGGTCAGGGCTCGGCAGGCGGCCCGGCTTCGCTGCCCTGCCCCGCAGCACCATCGGTCGTGGCATCGGGTGCGGGCTGTCGTGGAGAAGATCGCCGCGGTGAATCTCGGCCGGCTGCACGAGCCGGCGGATCGTGAGCGTGCCGGTGGCCCCGCGGGGCTCGCCATCGAGCGACGTCGTGGAGACTGAGACGGCGACCGCCGCCTTGCCTTCGTCACCGACCGCCTGCCAATCACCGACAGCAAGCGACGCCTCAGTGTCGGCATAGCCTGCGGAGACTCGCCGCTCGTTAGAACGCGTCTCGCCACCGGAGTCGGTCACATCGGCCACGATGCGATAGGTGAAGACGGGCAGACTGTCGCGGGGCACGCTGCGGTCGGGCACCGCGGGAAAGTGGATCGTGAAGCTGCCATTGTCATCGGTGACCACCGTGCCACGCGCGATCTTGCGGGTCTGGCTGTCAAACGGCAGCCACGGAAAGATCCACCGGCACCAGATCGGAAACCGCATCTCCCGTTCGACCCGCCACTTCACCTTCGCCCCGGCGACAGCGAGACCGGTGTAGGTGGTGGCCTTACCGGGCACGGCCACCTCGGCCCCGAGTCGCACGGCCTTGCTCGGTGCGGCCAACTCGACCAGGAACTTCGGCCGCTTGTATTCCTCCACCTGCACGCCGATGCCGCCGGTGTGACCAGCCGTCTCGGCCGTGAGCATCCAGCGGCCGGGCAACGCGCCGGTCGGAATCGGCAAGGTGCCCTCGAAGGAGCCGACGGCATTGGTCGTGTGCTGACCGCGGGCCACCTCGCGGCCATTGGCATCGCGGAGCGCAACGGTGACGTCGCGGTCCGCGAGGGCCCGATAGTCGCGGCTGGCCTGATCAGCCGAGCAGACGATCCCCTTGTAGAAGACGATCTGGCCGGGACGGTGGATGCCACGGTCGGTGACGAGCACGACCGACGTACTGCGGCCGGCCTCATGCTGCGGCCAGACATGCGTCGAGTCGGTCGGGATCGCGTGCGGCTTGCCGTCGAGCGTGGCGGTGGCGACGAGCACGATCTCCCGGCCCTGCTCGGCCTTGAGTTCATAGCGACCATCGACATTCGTGGTGGCCGAGCCATGCTCGGTAAACGCCTGCGGGTTGCCGCGTTGCTCGCGGACCCAGGCCGTCACACTGGCCCCAGCCACGGGCTCTCCGGAGGCGAGATCGACGACATCGCCGCCGAGCGTGCCACCGGTCTCCGCGACGATCGCCAGCCGCGATACCCACACGAGCGTAGCGCTCACCACATTGTCGTCGCCACTGAAGTCTGGCTTGTGGCTGGCGATCAGCCAGTAGGCCCCCGGCTCGAGCCCCTGCGGATCGAAGGCCTGCGTAACCGGGAGATCGTGGCTGCGGGACTGAAAATCGTCGGTGGCAGGCAGATCGGCGGCAAACGTTTTGACCGGCGGCAGGGCGAGAATCGTCGCCCGGTCGTTGTCGTCGAGCCATGCGGGATGTGGCTTCCCCGCCTTCAGCCTCGCGAGCCAATCGGCCTTTGCGAGCCGGAGATGCACCTTCGCGACATTGCGGTAGGAGATGCGGATCGGGGGCCATGGCGCGGCCCAGGCCCGTTCGGTGGCGAGCGACAGTTCCTTGGCGTCGATCGTTGTGATGAGGTTTTTGCACTGCTTGCCGCCGACGCTCGTGGGATGCGATTCCATGCCTGTGACGGCGATCGCCCGTGCTGCGACACGATCTCCCTGCCCGTTCAGCGTTTCGGCGAGGGCATGGCGGGCCAGCGACGAGAGTTCATGATTCCCGGCCTCCGCGATGAAGGCCTCGAGTGCCTCGATCTTGCGGTCGGCCACCGTCACGTCGCCGGCATCGACCGAGGCACCGGCCGCCCACAGGATGCGATCGAGGTCGGCAGCGAGAAAGGCGGTGCGGTCAGCGTCGGCGGCATGAAAGGCAAGGAGTTTCTGAAACAGTTGCCACGTCTGGAGGAGAGGCGAGTCGGTGTCGGTCGTGAGTTGGGTCGGGTCGGCCTGGCGAAACGCTTCGACCGAGCCGAGGGCGGGGCTCGTCGCCTCGATCTCGAAGGTGTCTTCAGGGTCGGCGAGGCCCCGCTCCCCTGAGGCCGCGAAGGCGAGGGCGTCGTGGGCCACGACGTCCCACACTGTCGGTCGATACGAATCGGGCATTGAGCCCGGCTGGATGAGCATCGACCACTCACCCACGGGGAGTTTCTGAAGGTTCGCCTCGGCGGCGAGCGCCTCCGCGAACCGTGCTCTGATCTCACCGACGATCGCGGGCAAATCCCAGGAGTCGATGTCGGCAAGGCTGCGCGTGGTGGCAGCGCCGGCCGTTCGCTGGGCGAATCGCCAGCGGTTCATCAGAAAGTAGTGCCAGGTCCAGTTGGCCCGGATCGCCTGCAATACGCCGCGGGTCTCCGGCCGCGCTGTTTCGACTGCCGCGGCCAGACGGATCAGTCGCTCAGGCTCGTCGGGGGCGCGGTCACCTGTTTCGGCAAGCACCCGGGTGGCGATCGCCCGGGCCGCTTCCGCCCAGGCGTTGTCGGCGGTGGCCGCCTGCTCGACGCCGGCCAGGAGGTCGGCCGCCGTCTTCGGCTTGCCCTCCTGCAAGGCTTTTTCAATCGACGTCCATGTTGCGACACGCGGGCCCTGGGGTTCGTCAGCCATTCCGGTGGTGTGCATCGTGAGGGTGGCTCCAAGAACAGCGACAAGGACCCGAGCGAACGAGGAACGCGAAACGTTTTGGAAAATTCCGGTCATTGGCAGTTCCTCATGCGGGTTGTGCGGACAGGAAACCGCAGGGCGCAAGCCCCCGGGCTCGCGCCCGGGGCTGACTGGGGTGAAACACGCGCGGGCCTGTTCCACAAAGCCGCAGGGCGCAAGCCCGCGGGCTGCGATGCCAGCCGGCGTCGCCGCAGTCCCCCGGGCTCGCGCCCGGGGCTTGCTGGGAGGAGGGCTTGCGACCGTCGCTTCCTGGAATCACTGTTTCTCCTCATTTTCGACCTGGCACGAGGCTCCGCACCCGGACTTTGACCCGCCCGAACGATGAGTAATAATAGATATGGTGATGTTTCTCCCGCCGATCGACCCGTATCAAGGGTCCGCGTCTGCGAGCATTTGGCTCCGTAGGACGGCGACGCGGGTGTTCCGACAAAACTCAGGAGTGAGTGTATGGAACCCTCGTCAAAGCGGCTGCGCCGCTGCATGGCTGGATCTATCCTTGGTGTCTTGGTGCTCGCGTGCGGCGGGCGACAGGTGCCCGCCGCCGAGGCTCCCCAAGACCA
>JBIKNV010000094.1:0-8333 GCA_044358475.1 Pirellulales bacterium
CGTCGGTCGGCACGGCAGTCACACCCGACGCGTGCGCCCGAAATGATTTCTATAAACAAATCAGCAAACGATGTGCCAAAGACAACCCATTGCAAAACAGGGCATCTTTTTCGTCGGATAACGCGTTCATCCACCGCGAGGTTCCGCCCGTCGCATTCTTTTTGCGCACCATCTTGCCCACGAATCCGGCAACCTGCCGATACCAAGTGACGGCGATTGCCATGTGGTAGAAACCGCGTGCGTCATCTCTCACCACCGCTGCTGTCAATGCAAACGCTCACCCCCCTGCTCTCACTGGATCGCGATTCACGGATCACCAGGCTGGCCGCGTTGACACCCATCGCACACACCGCCGTCGAGCCTTCCATCTCGGCAGCAGTGGTTCGCGGAGGCCGAGACGCTGCCCTCCAAAGACTGACCGCAATCGATCCGGTCGCCTACGCCCGGACCCGCAATTTCACAGGCGGGGCCGTGTCTCGTCTATCACCATGGCTGCGGCATGGCGTCCTGTCGCTGGCCGAGGTTCGTGACGCCGCTCTCCAGCGCGTCCCGCACGCCGCCGATGCCGAGAAGTTCATATCCGAACTCGGCTGGCGAGATTATTGGCGGCAGGTGCAGGCGGCGCTCGGTTCACTCATTCGCCACGACATCGAGCCCCCGGCCGCCCAATGGCGGACGACAAATCTCCGAGAAGTAATGCCGGCTGACGTGCTTGCCGCCCGGACGGGGCTGGCCTGCGTCGACGCCTTCGTCCGCCGCTTGCACGAGACCGGGTGGCTCCACAACCACGAACGGATGTGGCTGGCGTCGTGGCTCGTCCACATCCATGGCGTCCGCTGGCAGGTGGGAGCCGACTGGTTCCTTTCGCACCTGCTCGATGGCGACCCGGCCAGTAACCATCTTTCGTGGCAATGGGTGGCCGGCACGTTCTCGGCCAAGCCCTATCTCTTCAATCGTGAAAACCTCGAACGCTTCACCGACGGCGTTCACTGTGGGGACTGTGCCCTCCTGGGGGAGTGCGCGATGGAGGGATCGTATGACGATCTCGAAGCCCGGTTGTTTACAGCAGAGCCGCCGCAGCGCGATCCACTCCGTATCCCCCCTGCCCCGCGCTGGCGACTCGGGGATGGCGAGCCGTCAGGCCGGCCGCTCGTCTGGCTGACCCTCGATTCCCTGGCCGCCACGAGTCCGGCAGCCCATCGTTACCCCACCGCGCCACGGCTGTTCGTCGTCGACCCGGCCTGGCTCAGCGAGGAGCAGCCGTCGCTCAAGCGACTGACATTCATCTTCGACTGTCTTGCTGAGATCGACGACCTCGAGGTGGTGCACGCCGCACCTGCGGAGGCAGTGCCGCTCATGGCCTCGAGACACGGCTGCGGCTTCGTCGCGGTCGCGTCGACGCCCTGCCCCGCCACACGCAGCGCCGCGGCAAGGATCGCCGTGCAGCTGCCTGTGCACGTGATCGACGAGCCGCCGTTCTGTGACCGATCGCGAGTGACCGACCTGGGCCGATTCTCCCGCTACTGGTCGAAGGTCAGTCGTTCGGCCCTCGCCCCGACCCCCGATCGACAGCGTTAGCGATCGCTACAGGAGTCCGATCGCTTCAACAAAGCTGCAGAGCGTCTCGACCGGCAGCGTTGCCGCGTCTCGTTCGGGAAGCACTCCCACGTCGTAGCCGGCCCGTACGAGCCGCTCCCGATCGGCTTCAACCCGCGGCGGCAGGCTGCCATCCGTCCGTGGCGGGTCGAACAACACCCAGCGAGATCGACCCGGCTCCGCTGGCTCGACTTTGGCTTGCCGCGGCAGGGCTGCGTCGAGGAGCGCGACCCCACGGAATGCAGGGCCGAGGGTCTCAGCCGCCAGCCACGCA
Source organism: Pirellulales bacterium (assembly GCA_044358475.1). Lineage (GTDB taxonomy): Bacteria > Planctomycetota > Planctomycetia > Pirellulales > UBA1268 > CACORA01. The sequence goes on from JBIKNV010000094.1 coordinate 1,871, forward strand.
AAGGCACCTCCGGCGCCGGAGCCGGCGATCGCCAGCCGTGACGAGTCGATGGCACGACGGCCGCGGAGCGAATCGAGGCTCCGCGCCACACCGCGGATGTCGTCACGACTCCAGCGCTGAGGGTCGGTCGACCCGGGCAGAATCACGGCCACACCGTAGCGGGTGGCAGCGTCCCGCCAGACCGCCGCCTCGTCGACGGTGACAGGTCCATGAGGCCGCGCACAATAGACGAGCACCCCCACGGGGTCGTCCGCTTTGCCAGCCGGGATGACGGCGACCGGAGGCGTCGCCACTTCCGCCGCCTCGAGCTTCACGACCTCCGCTGCATCGGGGGATTCCGGCCGAGTCGGCGTCTGTGCGGGGATGTCGGTGGGCATCGGGATGGTCGTGACCGCATGACTCTGTTCCTTCCCGTCGGCATCCCGCACCACGAGCGTCACCGTATCTCCCGCTTCCACACCGCCAAGCACCCCCGCGAGCGCGGCACTGGACGTCACAGACACCCTCTCGGCAGCCTCACCAGGCGGCGTGATCGCCCGCACCGTCATTCCGGCGACGATACCAGCCGCTGCTGCAGGACTCTCCGGCCACACCCAATCGACCACGACAGGCTGCGCAGTACCCTCTCGATCATCCTCGTTCTTCATGGCCACCCGCTGCGGCACAATGCCGATCACGGCCCTGCGCCACGGCGGCAAGTTGGCCACCAGCCGCGGCCGCATCGTGACTCGGCGAGGGGCCTCCGCTTCCGTTTCCCGACGCTCGACGACAAGTTCCAGTTCATCGCCGGCATACAGCGGAGAGAGAGCGTGCCGCACCTCGGCGATGCGAGTGACGGGTCGGCCAGCGACGGAGATGAGCGTATCGCCCGGCTGAATGCCGACTTCGGCGGCGGGTGATCCTGGCCGGCTGGTGGCGATGGTCGGCACGCCGGTGAAGACGTCACGCGAACGATACGACACGCCAAGCACGCCCGGAACGAGCGTCTCACCGGCCTGAAGCCGCGGGAGAACGCGGCGGATGTCTTCCAGCGGCACGGCGAAGCCGATCCCGGAGTCGTACAGTTCCGTGCCGAGCATCATGCCGGCGGTGTCGGCCGGAAGCGGTGCGAGCATTCCGATCACGCCGCCGCGGATGTCGACCAGGGCTCCTCCGTAGTTGGCGGGCGACACAGCCGCATCGGTCTGCACCGCCTTGCCCCAGGCGCGGTCGATCGCCGAGACCACGCCCACGGCGATGTTCGGCGTGGCCAGATCCCAGCCGCGGGCCACGGCAATCGTCCACTGCCCCACGCTGAGGCTCCCGCGCGGAACACCGCTTCCCACGCTCGACAGTGCGGCTGGCGGATCGACTTTCAGGAGCACGACGCCCCGCGACGTGTCGCGTCCCACCACGCGGGCGGCCAACCGCGACGCAGCCGCCGTCGTGGCTTCGGGCAGCACCACGATCGCCTGTTGAACGTCATCGGGAACGGCAAAGGCCGTGGTGACAATCCACCCTGCCGGATCGACCACCAGCCCAGTTGACGGGCCACTGGCCGGCGCCGCCTCGGCTGGTCCATCGACCGCGGATGCCGACACTCCGGGCGATTCAATCCGCACAACGGCGTCGGCCACGCCGGCGGCGGCCGCTTGAAAAGCCCGCTCTTCCGCCAAGCCGATCAACTCACCGGCAGCACCATGCCGCGGCTGGCCCAGCGAAACTGCAACGGCGACAACGGCTGCGACGGCCATCAGGGACGACCGCGAGCATTCCGTGGTAACGCTTGCATTCGTGCCGTGTTTCATTGGTTCTGCTCCACTCCGGGAGTCGCGGATCGGTTCCCTGCCTGCATCGGTGGCCGCGGTCCGAGATCGACATCCACGACGCGGCCCTCCCGGACAACCGCGATCCGCACTGGGTCGCCGTCGGCGAGCATTCCCAAGGCCCTGTGCACCGCGTCCCGCGACGGCACGGACCGCCCGTCAACTGCGACGACCAGGTCGTCCGGGGCGAGGCCGGCACGCGCCGCAGGAGAGCCGGTAACAACCGATTCAATGAACGGTGGTGTTCGGTCGAGAAGGTCGGGGACGAGCACGATGCCGAGGTCCAGCGGGTCAAAGGACGCAGCTTCCCGCGCGGGAGGAGCCGAAACGGTCCCGGAAAGGATGTCGCGGTAGCCCCGGGCCAGTTCCGCAGCCGGAATGGCATAGCTCAGCCAGATCCCTGATGCACTCGCGCGGAGTTCCTTGCCGAGCATGCCAACGAGTCGACCTTCCCAATCAATCAGCCCCCCCCCCGGAGAGCCCGGGTTGTTGGTCGTACAGTCGACGATGTAAACGTCGCCGGGAAAAGGCACCTCATACCCGCCCCGTCGCGCCTCCAGCGGCACCCGCGCCGTCACGACACCGTGCTGCACGCTCACCCGCTCATCACCGACGGCCACACCAAACAGATTGGAAAGGGCGAGCACCCGCGTTCCCACGGTGACCGGCTCAGTCTCGGCAATCGCAAAAAAAGGCAACTCTGCGGCATCGAGGGCGATCACTGCCAACTGACGGGTGGGATCGGCGCCCAGGAGGGTGCCACGATACCGCACGCCGTCGTCGAGCACGCAGTCGATGTCGTCGGCATCCAGCACCGTGCTCATCACGGTGAGCACATGCCCCTGGGGCGAAACGAGGATGCCGGTCTGATACGATTCCAGCCCCCGCAACCCACCGGCACCATGGATCTTGACGACTTTTCGGGCGGCGTCGGCGATCGTCTGACGCGGCGTATCGGCCACCACCGCCGCCATCGCGAGGGGCGCAGCCGCAACGATCACAACGCCGACAAGCCTCGGCCAGCCTACGATCCGTCTCATGTCAGCGGTCCCCCTGTCCATCAAACCGAACCGCCTCGATCTCGAACGTGGCAAAATGATCGCTGCCCTTCCAGACGTCCATCATGGCTGGCATGCCAGCGGCCGCCCCATCGGCAAGGCTGCCGGAAAACCGCACCTCGCAGGGATCGGCATCGGGCTGGTGCCAGAAGTCGATCGCGACCACGCGGCCCGCCCCATCGACGGCGAACCGCGACTCGATCGCCGCCACCGCCGCGTTCAACACATCCATCAGTTCCGGCGGGCTGCTCCCGGCCTCGGCCGTAGACAGCGGCGCGTGGGGAAAGACGGGCATCGTACCCCAGTACTCGGTACGGCCGACCGCCGCTGGCCCTTCGCGGAGGAGGCGGCGCCAGACCAGGAGGGCCCCAAGTAGTCCGCCGCTGCCGGGCGGATTGGGAGCCGCGTCGAGGTCACGGGTGGCATCGACCCGCGTCGTTCCCGTCGGCAGGTCGATCACACCCTCGCGGTCCGACAAGGCAATGCGAAATGTGCCTCCGACAGACAACCGCCCCTCGATCACCCACTCGTCCGAACCACCCTCAGGAGCATTCGCCGCTATGGAGCGCGCCACTCGATCGCGTTCCACGGTGTTGAAGTGATGGTTGGTGAAGCCAGGCCGCGACTCGTAAAGCGGCCGCACGTCGGCGGGGAGTTCCGCCGGCGGCTTTGCCGGCCGCCCCTCGTGTCCTGGCTGCGGCGTCTCCGCTTCGCCATCGGTCGCCACGAGCTTGGCCAATTGGGCCGGCGCATGCACGCCGGCTAGCCGCACGAGTGTGTCAATACGCCGGCCCGAGCGGCGGTAGGTGAGCGGCACCTGCCAGCCCGCCGGAAGCGTGCCGAGGATGTTCTTGAACGCGTTGACGGTTCGCACCGGGCGGCCCATCAGGGCCACGATTTCATCGTCGTAGCGGAGTCCGCGACGAAAGGCATCGGATCGTTCCAGAATGTCGGAGACGACGACTCGGCCATCGGCGCTGGTGGCCACGGTCGCCCCGAGCGTCGCATGGTCGACCAGCCGTCCCCCCTGCAAGAATCCGAGAAAGTTGCGGAGTTGATTGGCTGAGATGGCGTAGCCCACGCCCACGTTGACCCGCCCTCGCTTCTCGAACGACGCCCGTCCGTTGACGCCGATGATCCGCCCTGCCGCATCGAACAGACCGCCCCCGGAATTGCCGGGATTGATGGCCGCGTCGACCTGCAGACAGTCGGTGTACTCCAGGATCGTGCCGGCCGGAAACTGGTAGCGATGGATCCCCGACACGATCCCGGCGCTGACCGAGGGCTGGAGATCGGTGGCCAACAGAAACGGGTTGCCCACCGCGAAGCAGAAATCACCCACTTCCACGAGCTCGCTGTCGGCCAACTCTGCGTGCGGAAAATCATCGCGGCCAAGAAGCTTGATGAGCGCCACATCGCCGGTGGGATCGAGTCCCACGAGCACCGCATCGTAGAGGTGCCCGTCGGGCAGACCACACCGCATGGCTACGCCGGCGGGCTGAACCACATGGTAGTTGGTGAGGGCATAGCCATCGGCCGAGATCAGCACGCCGGACCCACCGCCAGCCTCGCCGGCAAAGATCGACACGGCAGCCGGCAGTCCCCGCTGAATGGCGTCGATCCGTCGCTGCTGGGCTTCCAGCACGGCGGCGTCGACGGTCTCATCCGCCCGGAGCGACCGATCACGAGCCACCACCAGACTCGCGATCAACATCACGAGCATGAGGACTGGTAGGTCAGGAAAGCGGTGGTGCATCCGGAATGGCGTGAGCAAGGACTTTTACTTTGTGAAGAGAGGGTCGCGCAGGATCACGACGCCGCCGACGGGGCCGGCCCGGCCGTAGTCGACGGTGATCGAGAGCCGCCGCGCTCCATCGAGTTGAATCTCACCGATGGAGATGCCCGCCGCGCCGGCGGCCGAGGCATCGTCGACCGATCCACGGAATACCTCGCGACCGTCAACGGCGATCACCACCAGCGCCCCACCACCAACAGCCGCCCCCCGGGAGATCGCGGTCGTGAAGGTGCGGCTGCCCGGTGGCACCCGCCACACGGCGACCGTGCGGGGACGGATCAGAAGATCCTTGTGAGGCGACCCATTGTCGCCCGCAACAACCCGCGGTCGAAAGGCGGCAATCAGTTCATCGATTTCGGTGAGGCTGCCAAAAAATGGCTCCACGTCGAGCTGTTCCGTGGCCAGTCCGGCCAGGCGAGTCGTGCGTCCAGCCGCGTAATCGACGCTCCGCAGGCAGTCCGCCGGCAGCCGCACCACGTCATCGACGACGAGCCCCTCGGGGGACCATTCAACCTGGGACGCGGGCAGCACACCGCCGGTGACCTCCACGACGATCCCGCCAGCGGCCACCGGCTCACGAAGCCACTGCAGCCCCACAACGCGATCCCGCTTCACCGGGATCGTTTCGCCGTCGAGCACCACCCGCACCGCATCGGCCGTGATGCCGACGATCGCGCAGGGCACACACTGCATCTCTTCCCCCTTGGCCACGACGACCACATCCGATTCCAGGTCGTCAGGCAGCGACTGCCGCCAGGCCGGTTCCACGTCGTTGCCTCCCTGACGCTCCGCCCGCAGCCAGTCGATCGTCTGCACACGGGCCACCGGGAGCGTGACAACTCCCTCGCTCGTCTCGAGCCTGACGACATCACCCTCCCACGTCACATCCGTCCCGGTGAGACGCGCACCGTCGGTGCCAACGACGCTGACTCCAGCCACAGCCGCAGGCCCACCCCGCTGGCAGTCGACCCTCCGCACGGCGTCTAATTCAATCGCTTGGGGGCCCGACTCGGTCGCCAGACGAACACCTGTCGAATTGATCGCCTCGAGCGTTCCCGTCGCGGTATCGCCACCGCTCATCGCGACGGTCACCGCCGTCGCGTCCCCGTCCACGGCGCTGCCGGTCCCCGGCACGCCCGCGATCGCGCCGACCATGACGATGGCCCGCAGCAGCGATGACGACGATGGCTGCATCGACAGGGCTCCAGTCCGTCAGCGACTCTCGCCGCCGGAGGCGAGCCGCTTGAAGTATTGCTCGATCGCCTCTCGATAGTGTGGAGGAAACTCACGGCCAATCTGCTGCAACGCCTCCTCGCGTTGGTGCGGAGGCAGGTCGCCCCAGCCTTCGCCATCGCCGAGATCCCGGCTCTGCACCTCGCCAGGCCCCTTGCCGCCCGCGATGCGGCTGTCGTCCATGGGCGTCCCGTTGCCACCGTTGCCCGAACCGCCGGCACCGCTCGACGCCTGGCTTTGTTGCTGCTGTTGCTCAATTTTCTCGATCAATTTGTCGAGCGAGGCGATCACGCCATCCTGCACGTTCCGGGTCTTCGGGCCGGCATGCCCGAGGTCGAGCCGCCGGGTGACGTCCCGCATCCGCCGCGCGATGTGGTCGAGCGAGTCATCTTCGAGCGACGCGATGTCGGCCCTCATGAGACGGGCGGTTCGGTCGTAGCGAACCGGTATCTCATCGGATCGTTCCAGGAGCCGATCGAGCAGGTCGACGGCCGTGTCGGCGCGCAAGAGCCAGAAGTGACAGGCGGCCTGATGAAACAACAATGCCGCCGGATCGAGAGCGTCTTCCACGA
>JBIKNV010000240.1:0-4868 GCA_044358475.1 Pirellulales bacterium
ATATCACGGTTGCTTCGGCACAGCGAAATCGTGCACGCATTCGGCCCGGGGTAGTTTGACCTCGGTCTGCCAAGGAGGGAAAAGGGCATTGTCACGTTCCTCCGGATTCACCGAGGGCATCGTACCGTCGCTCCCGTAGATGGTGACCCGGCAGGAGCCACCACCGAAGCCGTGGCCCGGCCTTGTCACGTAGCGACCGTCGGTAATATCGGCGATGCTGACCATGCCCGTGGCACCCCGCGATGCGTCCGGTTCAAAGACAACACGGCCGGCTGGAATCGGGTCTCCGACAAATGTCACGCTGCCGGGGTGACGGCTGCCGAAGCAGCGGGTGTGGGTGCCGAGATACAGCCCATTGGTAAAGCTGCCCCCTGCATCGACCCACGGCTGCGAGGCGTCATAGTCGACCAGTGGGTTGTTGAGCGGATCGACCGCCGCGGCAAGCACGAGCGGCTGGTCAGGTGCTCCAAGACGATTGCTCGAAGACCAGCCAAAGTAGTTGCTGTAGCCCACGTTGGTATGCCCGTAGGACCACCACCGACTCTCGCCAACTAAAAAGGTCTTGCTCAGGCCGTCGGTGATCTTGGCAGCATCAACTGCGGCGCTGCGGCTGGCGACGGTGAACAGAATGCCGTTGTCGAATCGAAGCCGGAGATTACTGGTACTCCCTGCTTGGCAGACGCGATCACTTTCCGCCCCGCCTCCCTGCACACCGAGATAGTTGAGCGAAGGATCACCGGGCCGGTGAGCCACGTCGGAGGGGGCACTTGAAGATCGCCAGCGGGGTATTTTGGCCGGTGATGTCGATGTGCCCTCCGCAGCGCTCGACGGAAGCAGCAGCGGGGCAAATCGGGTGGCCGGGCTGGTCGGATTGAATGCGTCGTACAGAGGGGCCTGCTCGATGAAGGGCAGAATCCAGACCGTCCAGGGTGCTCTTCGGGGAGCAGAACTCGCCGGTGCACAGGTCACGGTGTCTTGGAGCGATCCTGGAGGGAACCGCGTGCTGGCTGAGTGATAATTGGCCATCGCCAGGGCGATCTGACGAAGTCGGCTGCTACAGGCACTGCGGCGGGCGGCCTCCCTGGCGGCCTGCACGGCGGGAAGAAGGAGGCCAACGAGAACACCGATGATGGCGATGACGGCAAGCAGTTCCACGAGCGTAAAAGCGTTGGAATGAAAATTGCTCCCAGCATGCCGCCCAGCCGGTGGCGGGCACATTCGTGGACGTAAAGAATTGAGACAGACGGTACACATCCGTGTTCTGTGAGAAGCCCCGACGGCACCTGCCTGACGTCATGCAAGTGGAAACATCCCTCGCGACAAAATAACGCCGCTGTTCAGAAGGGGAAGTTTTCCGTCATCAGATGTACGCTGCGGTACGGCGGGGCGCGCGAACTCGCATATTCTGAACTTGGCGGCCGCCTCTTTTCGAGGTCCCCGGTAGGCTGACTCGATGCGACCACTGACCGACCTGCGGGCCGTGCTTGATGCCTTCGCTGCCCGACAGGCTGCCGAGCGGGTGGCGGGCGGAGCGAAGAAGCAGCCGTTGTTGGCGGCCTTCAAGCGGCTGCAGCAGGCAGCGGTTGACGGAAACCATCGCAGCATGGCCGCCGCCGATCGCCGGCTTCATGAGACGATTGTGAGGCTGGCCGACGTGCCCGGACTCGACGCATCGTGGCAGGCGGCTGCAGATGCGAACGAACCGTTTCACCGCGACACGCTCGCCCGCTGCTGGCCCGATCTCACCATTCTCTTCGAGGCCCATCGAGGGATCGTCGATGCGATCCTTGTCGGAGATGCCCTGGCCGCGGAGGATGCGGCCCGTCGCCACCTGGATGCGGTCTGGTACCGGCTCGCCGAAATGGGTGAGGCCGGATCCCTGCCGGATGATCCACTCGAGCGGGCCTGTACCTATCTGGAATTGCACCTCGCCGAGCCGGTGACGCTGTCCTTTCTCGCCGAGCATGTCGCCCGAACCAGCCCGGGACATCTGGCGCGACTCTTCCGCGAAAAACGGCAGACAACATTCAGCCGCTATCTGCGGGATCTGCGGCTGCACCGCGCGGTCGGCCTCCTGACCGCCACCGCCGAGTCGGTGGGGCGGATTGCAAGGCTCGTGGGTTTGCCCGATCCCTCGCGGTTTGCCCTGCACTTCCGCCGCCGCTACGGCCTCACGCCGCGCGCGTATCGTGCCCGCTACGTGGGCCGGGGCTGAAGACCTGCAGTCAAAGCAGGCGCGACTGTGGCCTCCACATGAGAGTGCAGATCGACCAGTCGGCGGTAGCGCTCATAGACCCGGGCGAGAACTGCCACCGAGCCAGGCCGCGGAGCGAATCGCTCGTGGCTTTTCGCCTGCTGGCCGGCCAGGAACGTCGCCCAGTCGAGGGGGCTGCCGGCGAGCGTCTCGTCGCGAAACTTCGCCATCAGGGCGGCCCCCCAGGCCGTGCCCTCCTGGGCACCGTCGAGAATGGTGACCGGAGTGTTGAAGACATCCGCAACCAGCTGGCCCAGCTGCGGTGTTTTGACGAGCCCGCCCGACAGGATGATCTCCGTTCGTGGGTAGCCCTGCCTGTCGAGCTCCTCGCTGCCAAGACGGAGGTTGAAAATGGTCGCCAGGAGCATCGCCTTGACCGCGTTGCCGGCCGAGGCGGACGTGTCGTTGAGCCCGATCACCAGGGCCGTGCCCCCCTGCGACACGCCGAGGCCCGGCTCGTCGTCCATGAAAGGGAGGGCGAGCAGCCCGCCGCAATCATCGGCCGCGGCCAGCACCTGCGGCATGATCGCGGCGAAGTCACCACCAAACATGTTCACCACCATGTTCATGGCGGTCGTGCCATTCCGGAGCCAGACCATGTTGATCGGTCGACCGTCGGGAGCGCAGAAGTGATCGATGGCCCGTGCGATGCCGGCGAACGGACGGTCGCCCACGGAATTGGCGACGACACTCGTGCCGAAGCTCATCGATACCTGGCCCGGTGCGGCGATCAGCGAGCCGGCCAGGGCCGCCGGTTGGTCGCCCTCCGCGGCCGCCACAGGGATGCCCTCTGGCAGGCCAAGCAGCGCGGCGCCGCGGGCGTCGAGCCCGCCGCCATCCTCGCCTGCCCGCCGCACCTGCGGCAAAAGCTCGCGAATGCCCGGCAGAGTCACGCTCGGCAGGGTATGAGCCGCTGCCCCCTTGGCGATTCGATCGAAGGCATCGGTGAGCCTCGCGTCGTAGGTGAGCGTGGTCTGATCGATCGGAAACATCCCGGCCGCGTCGCCAATCCCGAGCAGCCACTGGCCGGTGAGCCGCTGAGCGATCCAGCCGGCCGGCGTCGTCAGGTGGGCCGCCCGCGTCGCCTTTTCCGGCTGGTGGCGAATCGTCCATAGCCAGCGGACGGCCGTCATGCGCTTGGGGCACTTCACGCCGAGCTTGTCAGTGAGTTCATGCCCTTCGGGCTCGTTGCGGCTGTCGCACCACAGCCGGGCCGACCCGAGTGGCTCTCCGGCGGCATCAGTGATCACCTCACCATGCATCTGGCCCGAAATGCCGATCGCTCGCACCTGCATCGCGATGCCTTCGGCCGCGAGTTTCTTCCGGAGGGCGGCCATGGCCGCCGCGAGCGCCACCTCCCAATCGGCAGGCCGCTGCTCAAAGCATTCCGCACCCAGTCCGGGCACCATCTCATAGGAGCCCTCGCCCGTCGCGAGAATCCTCAGGTCGGTGTCGGTAAAGATCACCGACAGTCCCTGCGTGCCGAGGTCGATCCCCAGATAGCCGCCTGTCATGCTGCCCCCTTGTGATGCTTACTGAAACATCATCGACACCGACTCGTTGCGATGGATTCGCTTGATCGCCTGCCCAAGGAGGCTGGCGACCGAGAGGACCGTGACATTGGGCAATGCCTTGTCGTCGGCCAGCGGAATCGAGTCGGTAAGCACGATTCCCTTGAAGGGTGCCGCCTTGAGCCGCTCAATAGCCGGCCCGACGAGCACCCCGTGGGTGGCGGCCGCGTAGATCGCCTTTGCGCCGTGTGCGTGAATCACATCGGCCGCTGAGCAGATCGAGCCGGCCGTGCTGATCATGTCGTCGAACATCAGCGCCGTCTTTCCCTCGACGCTGGCGCCGATGATGTTGGCGCTCTTGGTCGTCTCGGCGCTCACGCGCCGCTTGTCGACGATTGCCAGGGGCACGTTGAACCGCGTGGCATGCCCGAGCGCTCGCTTGATGCTGCCGGCGTCGGCCGCCACGACAACGAGTTCCTCGTGGGGCAGTTCCATCGACTGGAAATAGTTGTTGAGCACCGGCGCGGCGTAAAGGTGATCGACCGGCACGTCGAAGAAGCCCTGGATCTGGGCCGCATGAAGGTCCATCGCCAGCACGCGATCGGCCCCGGCCCGGGTAATGAGGTTGGCGACGAGTTTCGCCGTGATCGGCACGCGACCGGCATCCTTGCGGTCCTGTCGGGCATACCCGAAGTAGGGAATCACCGCCGTGAGCCGATAAGAGCTGGCCCGCTTGAAGCTGTCGATCATGACGAGCAATTCCATGATGTGCTCGTTCACGGGCGGGCAGGTCGGCTGCACGATGAAGACGTCGCGGCCGCGGACGTCTTCATCGATCTTGCAGGAGATCTCGCCATCGGGGAATCGCCCCAGCGAGATCTTCCCCATCGGCAGATTGAGGTAGCGGCAGATGTCTTGCGCGAGCGGCTGGTTGGCCAAGCCGCTGAAGATCTTGAGGTCGTTCATGACGGCACTTTGACGGCGGATTCACGGTTCTTCAAGGCCGCGGCCACCGCCGCGAGTTGGGCGGGGGTATTCACGGAGAGTGTCTCGCTCGGGTCGAGGCAGGCCACGGCATCGACCGGCCGGCCCTCGGCCAGGAG
>JBIKNV010000386.1:0-3423 GCA_044358475.1 Pirellulales bacterium
CACCGGCGGCATTGTCGGGCCTGAGTTGGGCGAGCGCGTGGAGCAGGTCGCGGGCCTCGAAGACGTAGGTGCTCATGTTGACCTCGCGGATCGCCTGCTCTGCCGCGGTGGCGTCTTTCTGCTCCACGATCTTCACGAACCGGCCGGCCGCGTCGCGGACGATGCGGCCGAGTCCGGCGGGGTCGTCGGTGACGGCGGTGCCGAGCAGGCACGAGACTGACTGATCGTGAAACTGGTGCAGCAGCCCCGTCACGCTCTCCGGCCGCAGCATTGGCGAATCACCACAGACGATGACCACCGGCCGCCGGCTGTCGGGGGGATCGTGGGCGACGCGTTCACGAATGAGATCGGCTGCCGCGGCGACCGCATCACCCGTGCCCCGCTGCTCCCGCTGCACGGCGAACGACACGCCGGCCATGCCCGCCAGCGCCTGCTCGACCATCTCGCCGCGATAGCCGATCACGACGATGCGATCGTGGATGCCCGCCGCCGCCAGCGCCTCGAGCACCCACCGCACAAGCGGCTTTGCGTGGGCCTCGAACAGGACCTTGGGCAGATCGCCCCCCATCCGCGTTCCTTTTCCGGCAGCCAGCACGACAGCGATTGGTTTCGTCATGATGGGTATGAGAGTTTGGCAGGCTTCGGCCTGTCAAATGGAGCCACTCGCCTCGCTACACTGGAGGCCACTCCGGAGGACGCGATGCCCCACAAAACTGTTTTCATCAGCGATGAGGTCTCGGAATCACTCGGCCCGCTGGCGGTGAGAGCCCGTCGGCTCCGGGGCGGGGTGCGTGATGGTGTGCTCCTGGTGGAGCTTGTCGCCGGCTCGACCCGTGTGTTCATTCTGCCCGATCGCGGCCTCGGGATCTGGAAGATCGTGGGCGGCGGCGTGGAACTCGGCTGGCAATCACCGGTCGAGGGGCCGGTGCATCCGCGATTCGTGCCGCTGGCGGAGCCATCGGGGCTGGGCTGGCTCGATGGGTTTGACGAGCTCGTGGCCCGCTGCGGCCTGGTGAGCAACGGCGCTCCTGACTTCGACGCGAATGGCCGGCTCCTGCATGGTTTGCACGGGCGGATCGCCAATCGGCCCACCCATGATGTGGTCGTCACGCTCGACGAGGCCGCCGGCACGGTGACGCTCACGGGCGCCGTCGATGAAACACGTTTTCTGATTCATGACCTGCGGATGACGACCACGCTCGTGGTGCATGCCGATCGGCCGCGGGTGGCGTGGACCGACACCGTCGAGAACCGTTCCGACCGACCGGCCACGACGCAAATGCTCTATCATGTGAACTTCGGGCCGCCATTGTTGGGCGCCGGCGCCGAGGTCGTGGTGGATGCGGCGGACATTGCGCCGCGGGATGCCGCCGCAGTCGGTGATGCGCCGACATGGAATCGCTATGTCGCCCCACAGGCCGGCCGGGGTGAGCAGGTGCACTTCATGGCGCTACGGCCTGACGCCGACGGACGGGCGGCCGCGATGCTCGTCGCGCCCGACGGCGCACTGGCTGCAAAGCTCTCCTGGCGGGCGGCTGAACTACCCTGCTTCACGCTCTGGAAGAACCAGGCGGGCTTGGCCGACGGCTATGTGACGGGCCTCGAGCCAGGTACGAATTATCCCAACCCCCGGTCATACGAGGAGACGCAGGGGCGAGTCGTGACGCTCACGCCGCATGCGAGCGTCACCTTCGACCTCGCAGTCGATCTGCTGCAGGGCGACGACATCGCCACGGAGCGGAAGCGACTGAGCGGTGTGTCGCCGCAAGTCCACCCGCAGCCCAAGCCCGGCTGGTCGTGCGTGTAACAATGTCGGAATGATGCGCTACAGGCCCGGGGTGCCGTTTCCCACATAGCCGCCAGGCGCAAGCCGGCGGGCTGACGCGGTAGCCGACGTCATCGCAGTCCCGCGGGCTCGCGCCCTGCGGCTTCCTGGTGGAGGGTCCAGAAAGCAGCGAGGTGCGAATGTTTCCCAGAGAGCCGCCAGGCGCGAGCCGACGGGCTGACGCGGCAGCCGACATCATCGCAGTCCCGCGAGCTTGCGCCCTGCGGCTTCCTGGTGGAAGCCGGAAGGGCGGCAGGGGCCATGGATGGCCCTGCCGCCCTGAAGACTGGAGGCGGCGGGAATCGAACCCGCGTCCCGTGATGTTTCAGCCCAGACGTCTACGTGTGTATCCGGTCAATTTGGATCTCGAGGAAGCGCCCCCGGCCGACAGGGTGCGTCTTCCACCAGCCCGGAACTTTTTTAGCCCCGTCCGTGCCAGGCGGTGAAACGGGGCGAGTCGGATTTGGCAACCGTTTGGGAGGCCCTTCCGACTGGGGCCATCGCACGGGGCTACTTAATTAAGCAGCCAGAGCAAACTGAGCTTCGGCAATTGAAGCTTGGTCGACTTTTAACGTGGCCAGCCGACCAACCACGACACGCAATCTGAACCTCTTGCCATCCGGTCGAAACCAGTACGCCCCCGAGGGAACGCCGGCGGCCGGGTGGCCGCCAGATTCATTGGTGCCCCGGTTGTACGGAACACCTTTGAAGTATAGGAAACTTCGCCGTCTCTATCGGTCGTACCGACAGGAATCATGAATTTCCGGCCCAAAATACCGGCCAGTCCACCACTCGACACTTGCCGCGCGGAATACTTACGAAGCAGTCGCCACGCGGTCCCCTTCCACCGACCGCCCTGTTCCGCCTGTTCCGCTTGTTCCGCTTGTTCCGCTTGTTCCACCGTATGCCGTTTCCTCCTGCCGTAGATACACTTGAATTCGCCGGTAGGCACCCCCCTTCCCTTCAGGTCTTGATCGTATGTTCACCTCTGGAACAATGACCGCCGTCCGCTTTTCTGCCGCGGCTCTCGCGGCCTCGCTGGTGTGTGTTCCGGCGTCGGTCTCGGCCCAGGAATGGGCCCAAAAGATGTTCACCGTCACGAGCCACAACTTTGGCACTGTCGCCAAGGGCTCGAAGGCGGAGTACCGCTTTACCTTTCGCAACATCTACAAGGAAGACGTTCACGTCACGGGTGTGCGGACCAGCTGCGGCTGCACGACACCGACCGTGTCGAAGAGTCTCGTAAAGACGCACGAGACGAGCGAGGTGCTGGCGCACTTCAACACCGACCGGTTCCTCGGACAGAAAGGGGCAACGCTTACCGTCACCTTCGACAAGCCATTCTTTGCCGAGGTGCAGCTGCGTGTGGCCGGCAACATTCGTGGTGACGTGACGTTTGAGCCATCGTTCGTCGATTTCGGCAACGTCGATCTCGGCAAGGGGGCGGAGCGGAGCGTGCGGGTCACCCGCTCGGGAAATTCCCAGTGGGAAATCACGGACGTTCGCAGTGCCAATCCCAACTTCGAAGTGCAGTTGTCTGCACCGGCCCGCTCGGGATCGCAGACCCGGTATGACCTCGTGGCGAAGCTCAAGCAGGA
>JBIKNV010000095.1:0-8297 GCA_044358475.1 Pirellulales bacterium
GGCGAGGATACGCCCAACGCGCCTCGAGCGTTCGCCGACCCCCTCGCCTTTACGTTTCGCTGCTCATACTTATTTGCCTTCGAGGGCGTCACGGGAGGTGACGCTTTATAGTCGGGGCGAAAAAGGTCAGGGATGGCTTTTCCGCTTGAAACTAGTTCCAGCCGTGGGCGTCACGGACGGCGATCATGGTTTTGAGGATAGTGTTCCAGGTGTTCGGGTCTTCCAGGGTTGCGTTGGGGAACATGCAGCCGTCCCAGCAGATGTGCCTGATGCCACGGTCGGCCGCCCCTTCGAGCCACTCGCCCGAGCACTTCACGATGTCGAGCTTGCCCCGCGGATCGTCGGCCCGGCAGTGCTTGCCCGTCTTGTCGTGGGAGCCGGCGCCATGGACCTCGCCGTCGTTTTGGGCCACATGGAAGTCGATCGTCCACGGCCGCAGCTTCGCGACCATCTCCTTGTAGGCCGGCCAGAACTCGGCGTCGGTGTAGCCCGGCTTCACGAGGGCATGCTCGGGCGCGTTATAGCCGAGCAGGTAGAGATAGGTGTGGGCGAGGTCGGCCTGGAAGCCGAGCGTCTCCGGCATCCCCACCTCCTCGAGCAGGTCAAGCATATCCTTCCAGGAATGCATACCAGCCCAGCAGATCTCGCCCTCAGCCGCGAGCCGCTGGCCATTGTCCTCGGCGATCTTTGCCGCCTCGCGAAACGTCTCCGCGATCTTGACCGTGTTGGCCCGCGGATGCTCCCGCCACGTGGCCACGCCAAACTCCGCCGAGTCGATCCGGATCACGCCATACTTGCGCACGCCGTGCTTCTCAAATACCTTCGCGATTCGGCAGGCCATCTTCACCGCCGACAGAAACTTCCCCCGAGCGGCCGCGTCGCCCATGGCCGAATCGCCTACCGTGCCCGGCCACACCGGTGCCACGAGCGAGCCAACGGCGAACCCATGGGAGGCGATCAGGTCGGCGATCTTCATCAGCTCGGCATCGCTCGCCTCGGGGTTGGTGTGGGGCAGGAAGAGGAAGTAGTCGATGCCGTCGAACTTCTGGCCGTCCACTTCAGCGGCGGCGGTGAGTTCGAGCATCCGCTCGAGCGAGATCGGCGGCTCCTGGCCGGCGTCGGTGCCCTTGCCGACGAGGCCGGGCCACATTGCGTTGTGGAGTTTGGGGGCGGAGTGCTTCGGCATGGGGTGTTCCTGGGCGGGTGCGAGTTCAATTCATTCGATCAGTGGTGACGCGTCGGGGTTGCCCGTGCCACATCGCCGGACGTTCGCTGCGGACCTCCAGGCCTTCGCTCACTCGATGCCAGCTTCGCTCTCGGCATCCATGCCTCCGCTCGCTGACAACGCCGGCTCCGTGGCACGGGCAACCCCTCCTGGGTACCTCGGAGGCCTGCTTGGCTGACGTCTCTCCGCACTACGCACTCCTTCCGTGTTTCGGGAGGTCGGGGTGGACGTCGGGGCCGAAATAGCGGAGGGAGACGAGTGGGCCGGGGCCGGTGTTTTCCACCGTGTAGCCGGTGGTCGCGGCGTCGGCCGAGATGAAGAGTTCGTCGGCCGTCATCTCGCCGAAGCGGATGAGCGTGGGCGTGGCGACGTCGTGCCCGCCCACCTTGCCCTCGCCCTGTACCGTGATCCAGCCGCTTGCGCCGGCGTCTTTCACGGTGATCTTCGCCCCTGGCTCGAGCGTGAGCTCCTTCGCGCTGAAGAGCTGCTTGCCGTCGACGTGGCCGTAGACGATCCAGCGGTCAGTCGCGCCGGGTGCGCTCCGCTTCTCGTCGACGATCGGCCGCAGAAAGTTGCTCTCCTTGTAGTGCGTGTCGACGTTCTTCTCCCAGTCGAGCTGACCGATGATGAAGTCAAGATCCTGATGCTTCGCCTGCGGCATGTCTTTCACGAGGAGGCTCCACGGCACCGCCCGGCCCTCCACGAGCGACTGAAACATCGCAAACACGTCGCTGCCCCACTGCGGCTCGTACGTCAGCAGCGAACCGGGCGCGTGCAACACGCCCGGCGGGATCAGCCAGCCGGTGCCCCGCTCGAGCCGGTAGGCCTTCGAGTGACCAAGAATGCCGTTGTCGCCGCGGTTCCAATTTTCGAGGCAGCGGCGGACGTCGTCCTTGGTCGTGCCGGGTTCGAGGCCCATGAACGTGTACGGGAAGTTGTTGTCGCAGTTGTTGTATTGCGGCGGAAAGTAGTAGCTCTCCGGCTTGCCCTCCTGGCCGACGAGTTTGGCATCCTCCATCGACTGGTGCATGTGATGGGGAATCGGGCCCATGTTGTCGAAAAACTTCGAGTAGACGGGCCACTTCTGGTAGCGGTCCCAGATGGCCTTGCCGACGAGCTTCGCCCCGGCTTCAGCCACCGCATCGCGAAGCAGAAATCGCTCGCCTTCGAACACGCACCACGAAAGCCCCTCGTCGGGCACACGGCCCTCATTGGCGGCCTCCGTCGTGCTGGCAAACCACCGCTCGTCGATGCCGCCGCGGTCGAGGCCGTAGGCGTAGTAGTCGTCGGGGTGGAGGCGGACCCGCTTGCCGGGGTGAAGAAAACTGCGGGGCACCCACGTGGGCGAGAGCCGGAGAATGCCCTTGCCGGCGGTCAACGCCCGGTCGAGGGCGGAGCCGACATTCTTCGACTCAGGCAGCACGGCGGACTTCTTCGTTGCAGTGGCAGCAGCCATGAAAAACCCCTCACGGAAAGACGATGGATCGAGAGACGCAGTTGTACGAATCGCGGGAAACGCCCGCAAGAACCTGAGTTCTGCACTCGATTTCAAGCAGTAGTCCGCCCGCTAGTGAGCACCCCCAGGAAGCCGCAGGGCGCAAGCCCGCGGGCTGCCGCGCGCGTCAACTATGCCGCCGGCCCCCGGGCTTGCGCCCGGGGCTATGTGATGGGGCGCAGAGCGAGCCGTTCCCCAGATCGCCGCCGCCGCGAGCTGCTCCCCCATGTATAGCCGCCAGGCGCGAACTGCTTCCCCAGATCGCCGCCAGCGCGAGATGCTCCCCCACATAGCCGCCAGGCGCGAGCCGGCGGGCTGCCGCGCGATGTGGCTGCAGGGTTTGCGGCCGGCGATCAGTTGCAGCACCGGTATTCGGGCTAGCCGGATGAAGACCGCACTGTTCGCTGCGCCTTGAACAAACCTCACCAGCGTGGAATCACTGCAGACGACATGATCGCCGCGGCGAGTTTGAGGACGGAGAGGGGGGCGGAGCCTTCGGCCTTGTTGTTGATCGTGATGAAGGTGTCACGGTCTCCTGCCGCGGCCTGACGGGCGAGGGCGGCGAGGGCTTCGCGGCTGGCGGGGTCTTCCTCCACGAGCCGGTGAAACGGGAAATAGTCGGCCTTGGCTTCCTCGTAGCCGCGGCCGGCGTGGAGGTTCCAACGGGCGACCAGTGGTAGCGGGCAGTCGGCGGCAGCGAGCCCGAAGGCGGTGGCCTGCTCGGCCACGGCGGGCATCCTGGCGTGAGCTGCAAGGCAGGGCACAGCACCAGCGTCGTGGAGCGCGGCGGCAAATTCGGGGGACACAAGCTGCGCATCGCGAACCTCAACGGCGTAGAGCGGGCCGCGGGGGAGCACCGTCATGAAGGTGGCGATGCGGGCGGTGAGCCGCGGGATGTCGTCGAGCAGTCGGCGGCCGAGCGGGGGAAATTGGCAGACGAGCGGGCCGGCCTTGGCCCCAAGGCCGGCGAGGCAGGGCCGCACAAACGCAGATGCGGCGCCGGCGCCATCGAGAAAAGACGGGTTGTCGCGGGCGGGCTCGCCGGAGCCGCTCTTGCGGATCGCGGGGTCGGTGAACGCGGCCGGGGCTTTGACGACAAAGCGGAAGTGGTCAGGCACCTGCGCTGCATAAGCCGCGAACTCCGGCGCCGTGAGCGGCGCGTAGAACGTGCGGTCGAGGCTCACGGTGCGGAGGAGCGGGTGGGCGGCATAGGCGGCGAGGCCGTGGCGGGCGAGCGTCTGCTCAGAGGCGGGTTTGCCGTTGCGGTCGGCGTAGACGAGGCCCGTCCAGCCGGGGAAGGACCAGCTCGAGGTGCCGAGGTGGATCCGCGGAGGGAGGCGGACGGCGAGGTCGCGGACCCGATCGTCGGCTGCCGCTGGATCAACGGCGTCGAGATCGGCAAAGAGCGGACGTTGGGGTGACACGATGTACTCCGATCCCTCGTCGGGCCTCTGGCATTTCTCAAGCCTCACACAACTCAAACAGTCTCAGTGGCCTTCGCGTCTTTGGGATTATGATTCGTGGTGGCACGGAAAAACCAGGTATCGCGGTTCGAGAGTTCGGGCTCGCCGTTGAGTCTCTCCGCAGGACAAACGTCATGAATAAAGATTCCGAGAACTCCGTCAAAGCAACCGGGGGTCGGCCTGCAACAAGTTGCTCAGTCGTCATCATCGGAGCCGGACCGGCAGGACTCACGGCGGCGTATCTCTTGTCGCGCGCTGGCGTCTCCGTGACAGTTCTCGAAGCAGACAAGGTATCCGTCGGTGGCATCTCACGAACCGTGGAATACCGTTCCCAGCGGGTCGGAGGCAAAGGGTTTCGCTTCGACATCGGTGGGCACCGGTTTTTTTCAAAGTCGAAGGAGATCGAGGATCTCTGGACGGAGTGGCTGGGCGACGACATGCTCGTTCGTCCGCGTAGCTCACGCATTCTCTATGGCGGAAAATTCTATGCCTACCCGCTGCGGGCTGGTGAGGCACTCCGTAACCTCGGCCTCATTGAGTCCGTTCGGTGCGTCGCCAGTTACCTGGCCGCACGAGTCAGGCCCGTTGCTAATCCTCGGTCGTTTGAAGACTGGGTGAGCAACCAATTTGGTAGACGTCTGTTTCGGATTTTCTTCAAGACGTATACGGAGAAGGTCTGGGGCATGGATTGCAAGGATATCTCCGCGGATTGGGCAGCCCAGAGAATAAAAGGGCTTTCCCTGTCGTCGGCGATCTGGAACGCCCTGTTCCCGGCCCGCTCGGGAGGGGATCCAACGAAGCAGATCAAGACCCTGATTGGATCGTTCCGATATCCGCGCCTCGGTCCAGGCATGATGTGGGAGGCGGCAGCTCAAAAAACCGTTGCCCAGGGCGGAACGATCATGATGGGATCTCGCGTCGTGGGCGTGCGGCACCGGGAAGCGAGTGTGATCGAGAGCCAATCGCGTGAAGGCGATTACTGGGTCGTGGACTACATCGACGCTGCCGGGCAGCGGCAGTCGCTCACGACGGAGCACGTGATCTCGTCGGCGCCGCTTCGGGAGCTGATGCTCGGGATTCAGCCAGCTCCGCCGGCTGCTGTCCATGCTGCCGCCTCGGCGCTCCGCTATCGTGACTTTCTGACCGTCGCTTTGATCGTCCGGCCGAGCATTGCTTTCGATGACAACTGGATCTACATCCACGAGCCGGGCGTGAAGGTGGGCCGCATTCAGAATTTCCGCAGTTGGTCTCCTGAAATGGTGCCCGATCCTGACCTGGCGTGCTACGGGCTCGAGTACTTTTGTTTCGAAGGAGATGGTCTTTGGAACCTATCCGACCAGAAACTCGTGAACCTGGCGGCATCCGAACTCGAGACGCTCGGTCTGATCCGTGCCGGGGATGTGATCGACGGACACGTCGTGCGTCAGCCAAAGGCATACCCTGTGTACGACGATGACTACGCGACGCACGTTGACACCATTCGAACTGCAATCGAGGCGGGCTATCCCAACCTGCACGTCGTTGGTCGGAATGGCATGCACAAATACAACAATCAGGATCATGCCATGATGACCGCGATGCTCACGACGCAAAACATCCTTGCTGGCCGACGTCTTTATGACGTGTGGAATGTGAATCAAGACGCTGAGTATCACGAGGCAGGAGATCGCGGCGTGGCAGATGCGCTGGGGAACGGCCATGGAGCCAGTGGTCTCAGGCATGTTCCATCACGGGTGTCGGCGATATGACGGACGCGAGGACGAAGTCGGCGGTGACCGTCGGCTGGGTGGCGTTTGTCTTGGGAGCATCGATCGCCGCGTGTTATCTGCACGCCCTGCCGGCGCCCTTCGTGATGGATGACCACGTGTCGATTCCTGGGAATCCATCGATTCGTTCGCTGGCGCGCATCGGTGATGTGCTCTTCTATCCGCACGAGGAGGGGCGTCCAGTCGATGGCCGCCCCTTGCTCAACTTTTCCCTGGCCGTGAATCGGACGCTACTCGGTACATCTCCGGCTGCCTTCCGGAGCGTCAACCTGATGCTCCACTGGATCGCGTCATTGCTCCTGTTCGACGTCGTCCGCCGCATTCTCTCGATGCCATCCATGCCCCCCCTGCTACGTGACAAGGGTATGCCAGTGGCACTCGCCTGTAGCATCCTGTGGGCGGTGCACCCGTTGCAAACGGCAGCAGTGACCTACGTCATTCAGCGGTCGGAGATTTTGGCCGCTGTATGCCTGCTGGCAGGCCTGGATACGGCGATCGTCGGCTGTGCGGGGGGGGCAGTATGGCTGCTCCCCGTGCTCGCCATGGTGGCAGCACTCGGCGGCACCGCGAAGGAGACAATTGTGTGCCTCCCGTTCGTGACGGTTCTCGTTGACCGTGCGGTGATCGCGTCGTCATGGGCGGAAGTGCGTCGGCATTGGAAGTGGCATCTTGCTGCGGCTGCAGGATGGCCTATCGTCGTCGTCATGCTCACGGTCTGGGGTGGCCGCGGCTCTTCGGCTGGCTTCGGTTCTGCGTCACCATGGCTGTATCTGCTCCGGCAGGCGGAAGTCATCTGGACGTATCTCGCCCGAGTCGTCTGGCCCGCGGTGCTGGTTTTCGACTACGGAGAACGGCTGGGTGCTGCGCTCGTGAAGTCGTCGCCCTGGCTGCTTGCGACTGGAGTGGTTGTCGCGGGTGTCTGTGTCTCGTACCTGCGGTGGCCGCGAGCAGCTCTCGGGCCCCTGCTCTTTCTTGTACTCCTCGCTCCCACGTCGTCGATCGTACCCGTGAAAACACAAACGGCGGGCGAGCATCGGCTCTATGTGGCCAGTGCTACGTTGATCGTGCCCCTGGTCATCGGTCTCGCGGCTCTGGTGGAAAGGCTCCGGCTGCCGCGGTGGACGTGGCCGGTGGCGGTGGTCTTTTTGCTGCTCGTGCTCGGGTGCCGTACATATCTTCGGAATGAGGACTATCTCACACCGGAAAGGCTCTGGCGACAATCGCTCACCTACGATGCATCAAACGAAAGAGCTGCGTTGAACCTTGCCGGGGCGCTCTTGGATCGGGGCGACGAGCGCGGAGCTTCGGAACTGCTGGGAAGGGTGAATGCGACGGGTCGCTATCGGCTGCCGCGTCTCTCGAATGCCGCCCTGCTGGCGATCAAACAAGGGCGGTTCGACGACGCTCTCGTCGCCTGTGACGCCTTTTTGTCGGACCGTCCCGACGACCCTGAAATCATCGCGGTTCGGGGATTCGCCCGCTGGAGACAAGGCGACACGAAGGCCGCCACCGCGGACATCGACGCGGCCTTAGCGATCGACGATCGCATCGCGGGAGCCTGGAACACCCGAGGCAACCTTCTGCTCGATGCCGGCCGCCCCGCGAATGCAATCGTCTGCTTCGAGAAGTCGATCGACATCGATCCAGCGCAGGGGGCGGCATGGTCGTACCTGGGAGTGGCTTTGCAGCAAGTCGGCCGTGTCGCCGAGGCGCGGCAGGCGTTTGATCGTGCGATTACCAACAATCCTCGTGATGCGGAGGCCCACTACAACCGGGCAAATCTCTCCGTGGAATCAGGCCAGAGGGAGTTGGCGTTGTCGGACTATGGTCGAGCGATCGATATCAATCCGGTCTTCCGCGACGCCATCTACAACCGCTGCGTGGTGCTCGCCCGGCTTGGACGCACTGCCGAGGCCCGCCTCGACCTCGAGCGTTTCTTGCATCTTGGGGGCCAACCCGCCGCCGTGCTGCTCGAGGCCGTGGGTGCAGAGAGAGCAAGCGAATCAGCGAACGACATTGTACCAAACGATGCACCGTAGGGCGCTCACTCCATCCCGCCAACTGATTTTCTTGCCCTCCTCGTACGTGCGACCGGAGTAACTGACCGGTACCTCGTAGATCCGACACCCGAGCCGTGCGACCTTTGCCGTCACCTCGGGTTCGAAGCCGAAACGGTCTTCCCGCAGCACGAGGGAATTGAGCACCTCGCGCCGAAACATCTTGTAACAGCACTCCATGTCAGTGAGATTGAGATTGGAAAGCATGTTGCTGACCATGGTGAGGAGCCAGTTTCCGACAGCATGCCAGTAGTACAGGACGCGGTGAGTCTGCCCGAGGAAGCGGGTTCC
>JBIKNV010000096.1:0-8282 GCA_044358475.1 Pirellulales bacterium
CCGGAAATGTCGCAGTCACTCGCCCCTGCCGCCCCGCTCGATGCCCACGACCGCCGCCGCCAGTCGCTCATGATGCGGGCCTGCCGCCTGGAGCCGGTGGAGCGGACCCCCGTCTGGCTCATGCGGCAGGCAGGCCGCTACCTCCCCGAGTACCGGGCGATTCGGGAAAAGGTGGGCTTCATGGAGCTCTGCAAGAGTCCCCGCCTCTCGGCGGAGGTGATGCTCGCCACGGTGGAACGGCTGGGCGTCGATGCCGCCATCATCTTCAGTGATCTGCTGCCGCTGCTCGAGCCGATGGGCATGGACCTCGAGTTTGCCGCTGGTGAGGGGCCGGTGATCCACAATCCGATCCGTGAGCCAGGCGATGTGAAGCGGCTGCGCGAGTTCGAAGACATCGGCCCGATGGGCTATGTGATGGACGTAGTGCAGGCGACGCGGGCGGGCCTGAGCGATTCGATTCCCGTGATCGGGTTTGCGGGCGCGCCCTTCACGCTGGCCGGCTACTGCATCGAAGGGGGCACGAGCAAGGCCTGGCTGCTCACCAAGTCGTTCATGTATCGGCACGAGGCGGCCTGGCACGACCTGATGGCGCGGCTGGCCCGCGCGGTGAGCCGCTATCTCGTCAGCCAGCTCGACGCTGGTGCCCAGATCGTGCAGATCTTCGACAGCTGGGTCGGCTGCCTGGGGACTGACGACTATCGCAGATTCGTGCTGCCCCACAGTCGCGCGGCACTGGCCGAGGCGGCGACGCGGGCTCCGGTCATTCACTTCGCGACCGGCAATCCCGCCCTCCTGCCGCTGTTGAAAGAGGCGGGCGGGTCGGTGATCGGCATCGATTGGCGGATCGGCCTGGCCGACGGCTGGCGGATGGTCGGCCATGACCGGGCCGTCCAGGGCAACCTCGAGCCGGCGGTGCTGCTCGCCGATCGCGATACGGTCCGCCGCCGCACGCTCGACGTGCTCGCGGAGGCCGCGGGCCGCCCCGGCCACATTTTCAACCTGGGCCACGGCGTGCTACCGCAGACGCCGGTGGAGAACGTCCTCGAGCTGATCGCGACCGTGAAGGGCGGGTGAAGACCGGCCTCTCCTGCAGGCTGAAGGCCGTCCTTCCTTGGGATACGATGAATGGATGGATGCGACACCTCTACTCGCGCGAGTGGTTACCGCCCTCGGCGAACATAAACTCGAAGCCGTTCTCATCGGCAATGCTGCCGCCGCCATGCAGGGTGCGCCCGTGACGACGCTCGACTTCGATTTCATGTTTCGCGACACACCGACCAACCTGCGCAAGCTGAAGGCCGTAGCGAACGCCCTCAATGCCGTAATCCTGCGGCCCTTTTATCCGGTCTCGAAGCTGTATCGTATGGTTGACGACACCTCCGGGCTTCAGGCTGATTTTATGCCGGTGATTCATGGAGTGCGATCGTTCGAAGGGCTGCGCGCCCGGGCAACCGAACACGCGGTCGGCACGATCAAGGTGAAGGTGGCCTCGCTCTCCGACATCATTGCCAGCAAGAAGGCCGCCGGCCGTGATCGAGATCTCGCCGTTTTGCCCGTGCTCGAACAGACGCTCAAAGCCACCCAATCCTCATCTCGACGGCGCCGTTCCTGACATGCCTGCGAAAAAGCCACGATCGTCAGCCCGCCGGAAGGCGCTCGACGCGATGCGCAAGGAAAGCGACCGCCAGTTCGAAGAGCTGATCCGCCGCCGGCTCGCGATGCCGATCGAGCAACGCATGAACTTTCTGCGCAAACGCCTGCCGGGCGGCGGCAGCTGCCTGTAGCGCGCTGCTGCCACTGCTCGAGCCGATGGGCATGGACCTCGAGTTTGCCGCCGGCGTGATCCTACGCCAGGTCGAGCGGTGTGTCGGCGTCGCCAAAGCGGTCCACCGCCACGCCCATCCGCTGCATCATGGCCAGATGGAGCCGGCAGAGTCGGCGGTCTTCCTGGCCACGGAGGTCGTACACGCGGCCGCCCCGGATCGTGCCCCCGCCGCCGCCCGCGAGGACAATCGGCAGCTCCTTCGAGTCATGGGCGTTGCCATCCATCAGGCTCGAGCAGAAGAGCACCATCGAATTGTCGAGCAGCGTCCGCTCTCCCTCGACGGTCGCGTCCATCTTTGCAAGCAGCCGGGCCAGCAGGGTCATGTGATACTCATTGATCCGTTGATACTGCTCCAGCCGTTCGGCGTTGTTGGCATGGTGGCTGAGCTCGTGCTGGCCGCCATGAATTCCACCGAGGAACCCGAAGTTCATGTTGGAAAGATCGTTGTTGAGCATCAGGGTGGCGACCCGGGTGCGATCCATCTGAAATGCCAACAGCAGGATGTCACACATGAGTTCCAGGTGCTCGCGGGGCTCGGCCGGAATCCCCGGGCCAGGCCGCTCCAGGGAAGGCTCCGTGACCGAGGGCCGCCAGCCGTGGCCGCCCGTCTCCCGCCGGCTCTCCTCTGCCGAACGCTCAATCCGCAACTCGAGTTCGCGGACGCTCGTGAGATACTCGTCGAGCTTGGCCCGGTCTCGGCCGCTGAGCCGGCCCCGGAGCGATGCCGCCTCGGCCGCCACGAGGTCGAGCACGCTCGCATCGGCCCGGCGCCGGCTGCCATCGTCAAACAGCTGGTCGAAGGCCTGCCGCGGCACGATCTCCTTGGGGGCCGGTGTGGTGGGGCTGCTCCAGGAGACGTAGGCCGAGTAGATCGATGTGTAGCCTGAGTCAGTGCTGTAGCCGGGCGGCTCGGTGCCCAGGACCACGCTTGGCAACGGCGTGGCCCGGCCCACCGCCCGGGCCATCAGCTGGTCCACCGACGTGCCCACCTCCACGTCGGTCGTGGTCCGCTTGACCTTGAGACCGGAGAGGACATTCATCTTCGGGTAGTGGCCGTTGTCGTTCGCCGTGTTCGGGTTCCAGAGGCCCTGAAACACGTTCACCTTCCCTGCATGGGATGCCAGCGGCGAGAGCGACTTGGCAAACTCAATCCCGCCCGGGCTCATTTTCGCGCCCCAGTGATGCGGGTTGACGCCGTTGCCCATGAAGAGAGCCGCGAACCGGACCGGCGGCTCAACGGCCTCGGAGGCCGAGGCCAACGACTCGAGCCAGGGCAGCCCCAGAGCGGCGCCGGCGCCGCGCAGAAATCGGCGGCGTGTGAGGCCAGACAGCGGGGGGGCAGGGAAGGTCATTGGCCGGGCTCCTGGGCGGGGGAGAGCGGTTTTACGGGCGGAGTCATCGCTGCTGGTTCATCGGTCATTTTTCCGCGGCGATTGAGGAACTGCCGACTCTGAACGATGCCCAGCACCGCCACAGAGATGCCGGCGTCTTTCTCGAGGACGCGGTCGCGGAGGCTTTCCACGAGCGGCAGGTCGGTGGGCAGCACGGCGCGGCCCAACGCATAGCCCAGCAGTTTGCGGCAAAATTGAAGCATAACCAGGTCGCGGCGGTCGGCCAGAAAGCCCCGCAGCCCCTCGAGGCCGGTAAAAGAGGCGCCGTCGACGAACTCGGCCGAAAGGTCGAGCGGGGCCCCGGCGTCGTCGCGGTCGCGGCGACGGCCCAGCACATCGAAGCCCTCGAGCGCAAAGCCGAGTGGGTCGATCCTGTCATGGCAGGCGGCGCAGGCTGCCGCTGCCCGGTGGGCCTTGAGCCGTTCACGGATGCCCGCTCCCACAGCGGCCGACTCCTCGAGCGGTGGCACGTCGGCCGGCGGCGGGGGCGTGGGGGTGCCGAGCACCGCCGCGAGCACCCAGTTGCCGCGGAGCACGGGGCTCGTCCGCTGGGGGTAGGAGGTGCTCGCGAGGATCGCGGCCATGCCGAGCAGGCCACCCCGGCCATGATCGGCCACCTCGACCCGGCGAAGCTCCGGCCCATCCACACCCGCAACACCGTAGTGGGCCGCGAGCCGCTCGTTCAGGAAGGTGTGCCCGGCGCCGAAGAGTTCCTGTAGCGGTCGGTCATGCCGGATCATGTCGGCCAGGAAGGCCGTGGCCTCGGCTTCCATGTCTGCCTGGAGTTGCGGTTTGAACTCAGGGAACTTCTCGCGGTCCACCGGAGCCCGCTCCGCGAAGCCGCGGAACCGCAGCCAGCGGGCCGCGAACTCCCGGGCCAGTGCTTCCGACCGCGGGTCAGCGAGCATCCGCCGTACTTCAGCCGCCAGCCGCTCGGGCTCCAGCAGGCTGTCGTCTGCCGCGGCCTGTCGCAGTCTGTCGTCGGGCAGCGACGACCAGAGGAAGTAGCTCAGCCGTGCGGCCAATTCCCAGGAGCTGACCGGGTGTTCCTCCTCATGCTCCTCCTCGATCCGAAACAGAAACCGTGGCGCCGCCAGTAAGGCTACGACCGCCTCGCGGGCGGCTTGCTCACGAAGACCGCCGCCGCCGGTCTCGTCTCCCGCCGCGACCGCCGCACGGTAGATGCCATGGAGCCGCTCCCGCTCGTGAGCCGCAAGCGGTCCGCGCCAGGCCCGCTCGGCAAAGGCGTCGAGGTGGGCGAGTACCCGTGTGTCCCATTCGGCCGCCTGTTTCGCCGTGACCGTGAGGTTGCGTGCCAGGCTCCAGTCGCATGAGAGCGCCGCGTGCACGGCCCGGTCGGGTTCGGGGAGGAGTGAGAGCAGCTGCCGGTCGGAGAGCCAATAGACCCGCGGATGGGCCGGGGGGCTGCGGAAGTTTTCCGTGATCCCGGAAAGCCGAAGGTCGAAGTTCTCCGGGAAAGCCTGCTTCATGAGATTGAACTCCTGCATCGACTGGCGGGCGGCGTCGGTGCCCCGCTTCCAGACGGTCACCGCGCCGGCCAAGACGCCGGCGGGGTCGGGTGGATCGCCGACGGTGGCCAGCCACTGGGCGCTGGCCCGGTCAGCGGCTGGGTCGTCGACGTCGAGCCTGCCCTGGCCCCTGAACTTCGTCGCCTCGCGGGGCACTGGCAGTGAGACGACGGTCGGCGCGGCGACGACGATCTCCGCAGGCCCGGCGGCCCGGCCCGCGGGATGCGTGCCGAACCGGCTCGTCGCAGCGACAACCGGCTCCAATTCGCGGCGGACGAGCGCCACTGCTTCCTGAACAGCCTCGCCGGCCTCTGGCTTCTCGAGCTCCGCCAGCCGGTCCTCCAGGGCCCGCCGGCGTTCGGCCAGCCACTCAGGATAGGGTCGCCAGCCCCCGGCGAGTTCGATCTTCAGATCGTAGAGCCGGACCGTGTCGCCGTCGCTTCCGTCAGCCGCATCACCCACGACGAGGTGCACGCGGTCGGCCCCGGTGGTAGCGGTGACGACCGGATAGTCTCCCCTCAGACTGTCGGCGTCTTGCTGGACCCGCTGTGCCGAAGCCCAGTACAGCTCCGTATTCCTGACATACCAGCTCCGCCGTTGGGCCTGGATCGCCTGCAGGCCGGCCGTGACAGCCGCCGGCACCTTCTGTGGCGCGGCAGGGTCAGGTGGGGGCAGCCGCCGCCAGGCGAGCCGGGTGAGGTCGAGGTAGCGGGAGCGGGGCTCCTCCGCTTGAAGAAAGGCCCACCAGTTCTCAAGGTAGTGCCGTGCCAAACCAGCCGCGTCGGCCAGCTCGTCGAGCGAGCCGGCACCGGTCAGGCCGCGATGGGCGTGCTTCCAGCAGGCGAGCATGTAGTCCGCCTCGCGGAGGTCGGAGCCATCGGCCGGCACGTGCGGCCCAGCCGCCTTCTGGTACCAGACGTAGATGGCCTGCTGGGCCTGGTCCCGCAGCGGCTCCGGCCCCCGGCTGCCCACCCGCTCGGGCTTAAACACGATCCCCGAACCGGGCAGGATCGTGGCATGGTCGGCGATCTGGCGCGCGGCGGTCAGGTAGCGGTCGAACTGACCCGGGTTCACAAACAACACGTCGCCGGTGTTGGCAAAGCCCTCGCCGCCGCCACCGTCGGGCTCGAAATCGTGCCCCAGGCCAAAGTCGATGCCCGTCAGGTCGCGGACGGTGGCGTCGTACTCGGCATGCGTGAGCCGCCGCAGCGTTGCGCTCCCGGGATCACCGGCGTTGGCCTCAATGGCCGTCCGCAGGCCGGGTACCAACCATGCCAGCAGCGTCTCACGATCGGCGGCCGTCAACTCGCCGGCCTCCCGGGGCGGCATCCGCCCGGTCTCGATCTGTTCCCGGACCGACTGCCAGATACGAAAGTCGCGGGTCAGGTCGGGGACCGTGAGGAGCCGGTCGAGGGCCACGGCCGCCTGCGGATCGTCACCGGAGTGGCAGTCAAGGCAGGTATCGCTGAGGATCGTGAGCGGCTGAGCGGTATCTGCCGCCGAGCCGGCGACAGCAACCGCCGTCAGGCTGACCGCCAGCCCGAGACTGAAGGAGAGGGCGGGAGGCGAGTTTCCGGTCACGGGCCGGAGGTGCGATAGCAACATCAGGCTGATTCCCGTTCGCCTCAACCGAACACCGGCCACCAGGGCGTCTCGACACAGGTCCCACAATCTCTTGCTGCACCGCACTCCCGATACTATTATTCCTCAGCGGGCGGGTCGAGGGAGTCGATTCGCCGTGGATTGGCAGCGGCCGAATGCTTATTTATAGGATACCACTCAGCATGATGAGCACTTGCCCCCCCTCTTTCGGTTCATCTGTGCGCATCGCGTGTACCTGGCCCTCGTTCCGACGGCGGCAGGGCGGGTTTACGCTTGTCGAGCTGCTCG
The DNA here is from genome assembly GCA_044358475.1 of Pirellulales bacterium. GTDB lineage: Bacteria > Planctomycetota > Planctomycetia > Pirellulales > UBA1268 > CACORA01. The sequence goes on from JBIKNV010000096.1 coordinate 6,636, forward strand.
TCGTAATCGCCATCATCGGCGTGCTGATCGGCCTGCTATTGCCGGCCGTGCAGGCGGCCAGAGAGTCGTCCCGGCGGTCTGGCTGCTCGAATAACCTCAAGCAGATCGGCCTGGCCCTGCTGACATTCCACGACGCGATGAAGGTGTTTCCATCGTCGTTCGAGGACAACCAGCCGGCCTACAACAACGCCATTGGCAGCGGTTTGGCAGCCGACAACATCACCGCTCTCAGCTGGAGCTCGAGGCTCCTGCCACATATCGAGGAATCGAGCCTTAACGATCGACTGATCGCGGCGACGACGGCTTCAGACGGCACCCGGCTGAATTGGCAGTCGCCCGCCGACGCCCTCGCCCGGACGCCCCTCAAGGCATTCGTCTGCCCATCCGATAGCGACACTGGGCTGCTGAATTCGAAGCTCGGCAACTACGGGAAGAGCAACTACCTGGCAAACGCTGGCAATGGTGCGGCGGTTGACCGTCTCGGCGTCATGTTCATCAACTCGCGGATTCGCATCCAGGACATCCTCGACGGCACCAGCAAAACCGTCATCGTTGCCGAGCGATCCACCAGCCTGGAGACGGGGGCTACCGGACGTTGCGGCGGTTCCGCCTGCAACTGGCAAGGTGGACTGTGGGTCGGCGCGAGGCTCACAACGCCCCAAGCCTGGTATCCGGGCGTGATTTCGGGCGATGTCGAAAGCTACGGTGGAGCAACCACGACACTCATCAATGGGGGCACCGCGACGTGGGGGCAAGGTTGGGGCAGCAGCAGTAATCATCCCAACGGTATGCTGGTCGGCTTTGCAGACGGGAGCGTCGCATTCTTGCAGGACACCATCGTCACGGAGACCTATCGGCGTCTCCGTCATCGTAACGACGGCCTGGTCGTGAACATCCCGTAGCCACGCAGCATCGCGGCGAATCGAACACCACTGTTCCGTTTTCGAACGGCCTGTCGTCGAGCGTCGCCGTGACGATGACGCCGATGGATGCTGTGGGCGGCTCGATGACACAGACGAGGAAGCGAGATGCACTCAGTTCGCGTACGGGGCGGTTTCCGAAACGGCCGGCGGTCGCCCTTCGGCTTGTTGTTCGACTTCGGCGTGATGATTGCAATCGTCATAAGCGGACTGCATGCGCCCTGTGCAGCGGTTCACGCGGCTGAATGGCATGTCTCGCCGCGCGGCAACGATGCCTGGTCGGGCTCGCTCGCCGAGCCGAACGCCGCCCGGAATGACGGCCCCGTCGCCACACTCGAGCAGGCCCGCACCATCATTCGCCAGCAGAAAAAGGCCGGACTCACGGAGCCGGTCACGGTCTTCATCCACGCCGGCATCTATCCGCTTGCACGCACGTTCACGCTGTCACAGGAAGACTCGGGTACGGCGGCAGCACCGGTCGTCTGGCGGGCCTTTGGCGATGAAAAACCGTTGCTGGTCGGCGGGACGGTGATCCGCGACTGGCAGCCGGTCACCGACGACACGCGGACTGGCGGCAGGCTCCTCAAGGCCGACCTCGCCGCACAAGGCCTCGAGAAGGCAACGTTCTCGCAACTCATCTTTGCAGGGAAGCGGCAGCACCTCGCCCGCTGGCCAAACTTCGATCCTGGCAATCCTTACGGCGGCGGCTGGGCCTACGTCGACGGAA
>JBIKNV010000097.1:0-8192 GCA_044358475.1 Pirellulales bacterium
TCTTCGGGCAGGTATCCGATCACTTTTTTTGTCATCACATGCCGGGGCCGCCTGCCAAGAACGGCAATCCGTCCCGCGGTGGGCGTCAGCAGCCCCAGCATCATCTTGATCGTCGTGCTTTTCCCTGAACCGTTTGGGCCGAGTAACCCGAAAACCTCGCCCCGCCGCACTTCGAGATCGATGCCGTCAACCGCTCGCACTCTCGGCCGCATCCAGAAGTCGCGAAACATCTTGACGAGACCGACACACTTGATGTCGACGCCTTCACCAACTGCCTCGGTGGCTTCCAGTGCGACTCCCTCATGACCGTCTGCATGCGCGACCATACGATGCTTCCTCACCACAAGAACGTTACCGGCCTTGTAATTGGCTGCGGAGACTTTCTTCCTTCTGTTCACGCCTTAATGTCTTAAGCTGCTCTTGCTGCCGAAGCTTTTGAATCTCCGGGTCGCGGTTGATCTTGAATGCTTTCTGTCCAGCAGGCGTATAGAACGTTTCGACATCTCCTGTCAGGATCGTCTCCCGTGCATCCGCCCAAAGGCGGGAGAGAATGATCCGGGGGGTCTCGCGAAACTGCGGCAAGAGCCGTTCGAATGTTTCCCGCTCTGACTTCACTTTTTCAACAACCTGCGTGCGGTACGTTTCGGCTCCATTAATCGCGCGGGCCACTTCGCCACCAATGCGTGCCCCCCCAATCTGGAGACGGGTAAGGGACTCATCGATCCGACGATCGGCGGTTTCAATGGTCTCGCTCGAACCCGACTCGCTTGCCGCCTCGTAGTCGGCTAACAACGCCAGCAGTCCTTCGGCTCCTTCTCCCGCAGCCTCACCAAGGATTCGTGCCCGCTCCTGCTGGGCGGAAACAATCAGTTGCGACCGCGTGCTTTCCGCCGTCGTCACAGCGTCAAAACTTCCCACGACCGCCAAGGGCGGTGTGACCTGGTCGAGTACGAGCGTGTCGAGCGACAGGCCGGTTTTCATCTCATCCAGACGCATTTGAGCCACACTCGTGGCTGTCTCTCGATTTACGATCCCTTTCAGCATGTCGTCGGCGGGCAGATGAGCGACTGCGTGGACGATGCCCTGCTGCACGGCGCATCGCACCAGAGTGTCGGCAAGTTTTGCCTGCCCCACATTGGTGATGTATGCCACAGGATCGGTCACGCGAAATGTTACCTTCCACTTCGCGTGAGCGATGTTCATGTCCCCAGTGATCAGCGAACCGTCGCGAGCAGGATTGAGAGGCCCCGCCCGCCCTGCCCGGATCGTCTCCCGCGACGTTCCCAGTGCAGATTCCTTTGGCTCAAACCAGAACTCCCGGTCTAGATCAATCGTCACGGGACGTGTATCCACTTTGATGATCTGTTCGATCGGAAAAGGTGCTGCGAGATAGGTACCCCGCTCGAGCACCTGCTGCCCAGGCGGCCCAACGAAATCGCCGAACCGCAGACGGACGGCCATCTCATTCGAACCGACACTGAACGTTCCGCTGAACAGATACGCGACCACCAAGATCGCCATCGCAATCTTCAGAATTCCAAAACTGACCTTGAGGGCCTCGGCCAACGACTGCTGCGCCGGATCAAGACGATCATCGGCCGGCCCAGAATCGGCCAGGAGAGTGTCTCTGGGTGTCGAGTTCGCATGGTCGGTCATCTGTCACGGTCCCCCTTTTTCCGCACCCGCACCGAGGGGAGCGGCCTGGCCAGGATCGCGGTTGAACCATTCGAGAATGCCAAGGCTATCGGCGGAGAGGACAAACGTTGTGTTGTGATCGAGCATCTTCTTCAACGCCTCAACTTTGCGCAAAAAGATCGCAAAATCCTCGTCTGCAGCGAAACTCTGGTATTCTTTCGATGCCTCACGATCGCCCTGAGAGCGAATGGTCTGAGCCCGCCGCTCTGCGAAGGCAAGAATCCGATCTCGAGCGCTCTGCGCTTCACTACGTATTGCTGAAGCTTGCGCCTGCCCTTCCTGGAGGGCATTTTCACTCAGACGCTCACGCGTCTTGATCATCGTCTCGAAGACCTTTTCCGTGGTCGCCTCCGGAAGAACAATCTTGTAGATGCCCACCGTTTCGACCTTCAGTCCGTATCCGGACTGTGCCAGCGAGGACTCGAGTTCGGATTTCTGCTTATCCTCGATCTCGGCCAGTTTCACCTTGTCACGATCAAGATTCACGAGTTCATCCAACCGATAGCCGCTGATCACGCTCCGAATCGAACGCAGTCGGCTCGAGAGTTGCCGCTGTGCTTCAAGGGGATCCTTGAGCGTGATGTAAAACTGGAGCGGGTCGACGATCCTCCAGGTCAGATACGTCTTGACAATCACGCTTTTTCCGTCGGCTGTCTGTAACTCTTCGATGGTGTCCTCAAGAAGTTGAAGCCGCTTCGAGTAGTGCGTGACCTTGTTGATTGGCCACGGAAGCCGCCACTTCAGGCCTGGTGACGATTGCACGCTTCCTTCTTCAGCCCGATCGAAGGTCGTGCGAACAGCGACCTGATCGTACCGCACCTGATACAAGAACATGTAGGAAAGCAGCGCTGTAACGAGCACTGCGGCGACAAGCATGGTGAAGGAATTTTTCATCTCTTTTTATTCGCCAAGGAGCGTATCGAGGGCCGACGCGGAGTCACTCAGGTCCATTTCGAGCACGGGCAGGTCTCCCTCCGGGCCGGCTATGACGAGCTTTCGCTGCTTTGCCAGGCCGTTGGCCAGGACGTCGAGATACCGGCGGGTGCGGTAGTACCCAGGGGCGGCGCGGTAGGCCATCATCTCTCCCGCGAACCTGTCGCGGGCACTCCGCTCACCGACCGCCCGCGTCCAGCGATACGCCCGAGCGGCGTGGATGAATTCCGCTGCCTCGCCGCGGGCTTCTCCCAGGAGTTTGTCGATTACCAATTCCTGGGCTGCAATGGCTGCCGCGTCGGGGCGCTCACCAGCCTGACGGAGGCTGTCGAGCGTGAGAATCGCACGGTCGATCTCGCGGCTCTGCTCCACGGAGCCAGCCACTTTCGCGAGCGTTGCAATCTCGTCCTTACGAGCTTCCTGGATAAGCGTCTCCCGATGCTGCTGGGCACCGATCTGCCGGTGGAATGCCCGGGCGACCTGACCAGCCGGTGGCTGGAGCGATGAGATCGACACGTCCACTACTTCGAAACCGAGGCCCATCCCGTCGAGGCGGGTTTGGATCCGCCGTCGTAGCTCAGCACCAGAATCGGTACGGCTCCTCGACAGGAGCGTGTCGATGCTGCGGCTCGAGAAGTGGCGGCTCACCTCCTGCTGGGTCACCACCGTGATGGCGTCCCGCGGTGCCAGCGATCCTTCCAAAAACGTGACCAGATCACCTACCCGGTATTGCACGATGACGTCGGCCATGACGAGGGCCATGCCTCCGCCAGTTCCGGCCTGACTTTCCGAACCGCAAAGAAAATACTCCAGCCCCATGGTTGCCGTCTTGTCGTCACCTGCGGTCCACAGCAGCGCGTCCGCCGCCTTGGGGCGACCGAGCAAGTCGCTCGAAACGGTCAATTGCAACACCTTGCCAGTGGGATACACCTCTGCCGTCTCAATTGGCCAGGGCCACTTGAAGTGCATTCCGGCTCCGACCGAGTCACGGGCGATCGCCCCGAACCGCATGATGACGGCCTGTTCATCAGGACCCACAATCACGATCGCCGACAGACCCAACAAAACAAGGCCGGCGAACAATGTCAGCGGGGTCACGGCCTGCGCGAGAAGCCGGTACACCCAGCTTCGTGACACTTCGACACCAAACTGGTAGCTGATCAGTTCGCCGACAACCTGGCCCAGGGAGTCGGGGGCGGTCAAGAGACCCAAAACCCGACTGTCGAAGGCCGGCCGCGGCACTTCACCAGGCCGCTTGGGGCGGTACGCAGCCAGCAGTTGCGTCAGCAAAATCTCCCCGCCAACGAACATCATCATGACCGGAATGGCCGTCGCCAGCCAGGCAAACAAACCGCGATCTCCGACGATCGACGCACTTGCAGCACCAATGAAGATCACGGCGGCGAGCACGAATGTGCTCATGAGGTAGCTCGCCCCACCCCGCAGCAACTGCCACTCCCGAACCCGTGAATATCCGCTCACCCATCGCGACGCTACGAAGGCGACGAAAGCGATGCCCCCGGCCGCGAACATCAGGCCGACCGGGTTGCAATCGTTTGAGAGAAACGTCGGGGCTTCGCCGGTAGGGCGGAGCACCCTCCACAAGAGCCATCCACCCGCACCCAGAAGATAGGCAGCAACGGCAAAACTGACGGCAGGCAGCCCCCACGAGTAGAGCCTGTCGAGCCGGCCGCGAGCCAGCTGCAACTCGTCGCCAAGATCACCGAAGATCGCCGCGCTCGTGGCATCTTGCGCTGACAGCTTCTCGGCCGCCAGAGTTTCGGCTCGTTCAGCCTGGTGCTGCTGAAAGACAAGGGCGAGGATCGCCCAAATTGGTAGACCCCCGAGGATGTGCCACGTGACGGCATAGATCGCTGGTGACTGCGCCCAGATGCCGATCAGGCCAGTCGCAACGGAGAGCAGCGACTGAATAAGAAGACCGGCCACTGCCGCCGCAGAGGCCTTCTGGTACATCGACTCGTTGGATACGGTCATGATTCCATGGTAGCCGAAAAAATGTGAGGTTTCCGTGAGCGGCCTGACTGCCGAATCATCATTCTTTGCAGGAATCGAACCAGTTGCCGCTCCGCTCGGCATGATCGGCAATCCCTGCAAAATTCTCCCGCGCGGTGCGACTCCGCCGCCAGTCAAAACGGCGCGACGCTTCGGCGTGATCGAGCACGATCCACGGCGCGTCATCAGGTCTGCTCTGACTGCCTGACGACCATTCCCCCATGGTATGGTAGTGAAGAATGACCGGTCACACTGCGCTCGTCCGCACTCGCCCGAGAATTCTCTTCATCAAACGTTTCTCATTGCCTCCTTGCAAGGCTTCGCCCTTGTGCTGTCGCCATGTCGATTCTCACGATCGCTCGAAATAGTTTCTTGGAATCGATCCGTCAGCCTGTCTACGTCGTTGTGCTCCTTGGCGGCATTCTGGCCATGGTGCTGAACGTCAATCTGGCTGCCTTCTCGCTCGGTCAAGACGACAAACTGCTTGTCGATCTTGGGCTCAGCACACTGTTTCTTGCCGGACTCCTGCTGGCGTCATTCACCGCTTCCAGCGTGATGGCGAAGGAAATCGAAAACAAAACCGTGCTCACGGTCATCAGCAAACCCGTGTCGCGGTGGGCGCTGGTCGTGGGAAAGTATCTCGGCGTCTGTGGATCGCTTGTCTTGGCGTACTGGGTGCTGGGAAGCGTATTCCTTCTGGCAGTTCGGCATCGGGTGCAGTCTGGTGTTGGCCGCGGAGAGGTGTTCGACGGGCCGGTGCTTACGTTTGGCCTCATGGCTGGCGGGCTTGCGATTGCAGTGGCTGCCCTGCTGAACTACCTGTATCGCCAACCGTTTCCTTCGACCTTCGCAATATGCCTCGGAGCATTTTTCACGCTGGCCATCGGTATCGTCAGTTTCGTCAACCGCGAATGGTATCCGCAGGATCCGCGGACGGACTTTAATCCGCAACTGATGCTCGGCATGGGGATGGTGTTGCAGGCAGTGCTCGTGCTCTCGGCGGTGGCGATCGCTGCATCGACCCGTCTCGGACAGATCATTACGCTCGTGATTTGCGTGGGAGTGTTTCTCACGGGGCTGGTGAGTGAATATTTCCTGAGCGGGTCGCTCCGGCCGAACGCCTCATGGCTCGAGCGAACGCTCGCGCCGCTGTACGTCGTCGTGCCGAATCTCCAGTTCTTCTGGCCGGCCGATGCCCTGACGCAGGGGCATGACATCACCGTATCTCACTTTGCATTCGTATCCCTGTACGCACTCTGCATGACGGGGGCGTTGCTTGCGTTCGCGGTCGTGCTCTTCCAACGACGTGATGTTGGTTGAGGGCATGCTTCACGCGATCGCGGCGGAAGACGCGTTTCCGCTGCTTGAACACAGAAGCACGCCCTTGGTCTGAAGCAAGGCTGCTCGGACTCAGGAAGCGGCGGTCGCCGGCCGGCGGCGGCCGCGTCGCTCGAGTTCCGCCAGGCGGTCAGCCTCGGCCTGCTCGATCTCTTCGCCGCTGCGAACCAGCCGGGCCGAGTTGAAGATCACGATCAGTCCGCTGGCGATGTGCAGGGCTGCCGCCATCACCGGCGACACATAACCTGCCCCGGCCAAAGACAGAAAGACGACGATAAAAAGTCCGCCAATCACCAGATTCTGCCGGATCACGGCAATCGTCCGGCGGGAAAGCTCCACAAGGAAGGGCACGCGATTGAGATTCGAGTTCATGAGGGCGATCGAGGCAGAGTGAATCGCCACATCACTCCCCGCCGCCCCCATCGCGATCGAGATGTCGCCAGCCGCCAGAGCTGGGGCATCGTTGACGCCGTCGCCGATCACCGCCACACGATGTCCCTTGGCCTTGAGGTCGTCCACCATCTCCAGTTTCTCATGAGGGAGCACTTCGGCCTTGTATTCGTTGAAGTGCATCTGATCAGCCACCCGCTTGGCTACGCTCCGGCGGTCACCCGTGAGGATCACGAGCCGCTTGAGTCCCAGATCCCGCAGCCGGTCCACGGCCTCGGCCGCCTCGGGGCGGGCATTGTCTTCGAGGCCTACCCAGCCAAGAAGCTTGCCGTCGCGCACGACATAGAGCACGCTCAAGCCCTCGGCGTCGCTCGACGATTGAATCCCGTTGATCGCCTCGACGGCGGCGGGCTCGAGGCCCGCGGCGGGATCGGTCAGCCAGATCGACCGGCCCACCATCACGCGGGCCCCCTCGATGTCGGCCACCACGCCGCGACCGGCAACTTCCTCAAACGCCCTCGGTCGCACGAGCGAGAGCTTCGCCTTGCGGGCCATTTCGGTCACGGCCCTCGCCACGGGATGGCGGCTGTCTTGCTCGGCGCAGGCCGCCGTCCGCAACAGATCGGCGGGTGTCACGCCCTCCTCCGGGGCGAGCCGCGTCACGGTGAGCACGCCAGTGGTGAGCGTGCCTGTCTTGTCAAAAACGATGGCCGTGAGGTTACGTGCAGCCTCGAGCGTGGCCACGCTTTTCACGAGCACGCCCAACCGCGCGGCCGCCGAGAGACCCGCCACCATGGCCGTAGGCGTGGCCAGGATCAGGGCACTTGGGCAGGCAATCACGAGCATGGCAATCGCCCGGTCAAACGCAGTATCGGGATCGCTCCGCAGGGCAAAAAAGAGCACCACGCCAACGAGCATCAGAACTGTCGGCGTATACCAGGCGGCATACTGGTCGATCAGCCGCATGATCGGCGTGCGGGTTCGCTCGGCCTGCAAGATGAGGTCTTTGACACGGCCGAGGAGCGTGTCGCCCCCCGCCTTTGTGACCTCGATATCGAGCACGCCCGTGAGATTGATCGTGCCACCAAACACCTCGTCGCCGATCACCTTGTCAACCGGCAGGGATTCGCCCGTCACGCTCGCCTGATTGACCGTACTCATGCCACCGGCGATCCGACCGTCGGCCGGAATGTTGTCGCCCGGCCGCACCCGCACGAGATCGCCCGGCCGCAGGTCGCGGGCCTCCACCTGTTCCTCGCCGCCGCCTTCCCGAAGCCGATGGGCCTTGGTGGGCGAGAGCCGGATCAGCGACTCGATGCTCGCCGCGGCCCCGATGGCCGTCCGCTTCTCGATCAGGCCAGACAGAATCATAAAAAAGGCGATCGCCGCACTTTCCTGATACTTGCCTGTGGCTGCCGCCCCGATGACGGCGAGCGCCACCAAGGCGTTCATCCCAGCTTGACCGGCAAGAAGATCCTTGACGGCTGAAGCCACCAAGGGCGCGCCGAGAAGAAGGGCGGAGATCGCCGATGGCACAGCCGGATAAAAATCATTCTTCCACAACAGTTGCGCTGCCAGGGAACACAAGAGCAGCGTGCCACCGACGAGGGTCGCCCCAATCTGCCAGCGAAAGAGGGCGCCGCCAGGCCGGCCGCTCACGTCAGTCGCATCTAGTCCAGAAGCGACGTCGACCGCATCGGCCGCCACAGCGGCGGGGTCTCGATCGGCGAGTGGTGATTCGATCGCGGTGGTCGCGGGTCCAGATGGAAAAGATTGATCCATAACACGAAATTCTACATTCATTTTGGCGTATCTTCTGAACG
>JBIKNV010000098.1:0-8157 GCA_044358475.1 Pirellulales bacterium
CACGGACATCAAGACCAGCCGCGGCAAATGGTCCGCCGAGCAGGTCGAGGACAGCGGGGAGCAGTTGTTGCTGTACAGCCACCTCGCCTCGGAGATCGCCTCCGGGAAGAAGGTCGCGACCCGGTTCCTTGTTCTCACGAAGACCAAAGAGCCGCTCGTCGAGGAGCATGTCCGGGAGGTCGAGCCAGTAGCGGTGAAACGCACCTTGGCGGGTGTCGAGCGGGTCTGGCGGGCAATTGAGTCGGGCGTGTTCTACCCGGCACCCTCTGTGGTCACCTGCTCGGGCTGCGGCTATCGACAGGCGTGTCGGGGGTGGGCTGGCTGAGAGAAGAGGCGGCACGGATGGGAAACCACTGTGCCGCTTTTTCTTAGGTATCAGGGGTTCGAGCGTCTCGCCGAGGTACGTGAGTTTTCCGGATCGGCCCTGGTTCCGTGATAAACGCGATGAGTCGGATGTCGCCGCCGCACCCCGGGCACTCGAGCGGAAACTCCTTCCCCACCCGCGCCATCAGTTTTGCCCATGCAATCCGCGAGGTGTCGTGCGACCGGGGCTTGTGATGCGCGTCGCAGCAGCCTCCCGTGGCGTGACCGCCGCCCCCCTGCCCGCCGGTTACGGCCTCGCGTTGCTTGCCGATGTTGCCGATCGCCAGCGCCGTGACGGCTTTCCGGAGCCGGTGGTTCGGCGCGAACACTCCGTGGTAGCGGTGCCGATGCTTCCGCGGCGGCGGGATGAGATCCGCGAGCACCTCTATCGGCGGGGTGTTCTTTCGAATCGGAGCGGCCACCACCGTCACAAAATGGCTCAAACGGGCCTGGGATCTGGGGTCGGAGAACGGGATGCTCTCGGTCGAGCATCCCGAGTTGCCGCAGGCGGCTGCGGAGCGTGACGCGGCTGATCCCCAGTTTTTCCGCGGCCCTGGCTTGATTGCCGCGGAAATGCCGCATCACTTCCTCCAGGATGACGCGGTCGGCGAGTAGTGACAGCCGTCGGTAGACGTCGCCGCTGTCCGTGGCAAGCATTCTTCGGGTCTCGTCGAAAGGATAGGTCGGCCAATGGCACTTCGGCAAGCGTCGGCCGAGCAGCGAGGACCATGAGGAGCAACAGCCGGGACTGGCCGGGCTGGATGCGACGCTCGCTTCGAGGTGCCGAGGGGCTTCCTATCCACGCTCAAGGCCAGATTTGTCTCGTCGGCGCAGACCGGCCTTGAAACCGCTCTTCTCGCGGGCCGTCCGCACCGTGACATGGAATGCCGTCAGAGGCTGTGGATGTCGATCACGTGCAGCTCGTCGGGCGACGCCTGAAAAATCGCCCGGTCGTCGTGGACCTGGACGAGCTCTCCCCAGTCGGTGGGCGGGCCACGGGCGGGAGAGACTGCGCATCGCCTCACGGATCACGGTTCGCGAGACCGCCAGCGATTCGGAAATAGTGCCTTCGCTCGGCAGCGACATGCCGGCGGCGAAGGAGCCCGAAACGATCTCCTTACGCAGGTGATCGACGACCTGGGCGACAAGATCTCCCACGGGCTCGCCCTTGCCGGCCATGGCCAGACGAGCCTTCCCGGGGCGGCGCCCCGGGCGGCCGGGACGCTTGCGTTTCGAACGCATGGTGGCTGTGTGCATGGAGGTGTCCTACGAGCGGGCGGATGCGAGACGGGTTCTTATCCTATAAGCACGGGAATGGTGCCGTCTATAACTGCCGCTCACGAGGAGGCCGGTATGCGGAGTCTTGTCGATCGTGTCGTCATCGTGACGGGCGCCGCCCACGGCCTGGGGCGGGCGATCGCCACCCGCTCCGCTGAAGCCGGCGCTCGCGTGGTGCTCGCCGACCGGGAGGCCGACGCAGCCGAGGCGGCCGCAGCCCAATTGAGGGCGGCCGGCGACGAGGCCCTCTCCGTGACGACCGACGTGTCGCGGCTCGCCGACCTCGAGCGGCTCTGCGAGACAGCCGTCGCCCGCTTCGGGCGAATCGACGGCCTCGTCAACAATGCCGGCGTCAACTTCGTGAAGCCGGTGCTGGAGGTGACCGAGGCGGAGTGGGACCGCGTGCTCGACACCGATCTGAAGGGTTCATTTTTCCTCACGCAGTTCGCTGCCCGGCAGATGGTGGCCCAGCAGCCGGCCGGCGGGGCGATCGTGCAGATCGCCAGCGTGCACACGGTGGCCGCGGTCGCGGGGGCGGCGCCGTACGAAGCGGCCAAGCATGGCATGGTCGGCTTCACGAAGGCGGCGGCGGTGGAACTGGCCCCGCATGGCGTGCGGGTCAACCTACTCTCCCCGGGCCTGTGCCGCACCACGATCTGGGACGACCTCGTCGCCGCCGCGCCGAGCGAGCAGGCCTGCCTTGACTACTGGCGGTCGCAGATTCCCGGCGGCCGGCCGATCGAGCCGGAGGAGATCGCGGACGCCGTCATCTTTCTGCTCTCCGATGCGTCTCGCGCGATCACCGGCGCCAACGTCGTGGCCGATCTTGGCATGACGAGCCTGCTCGTGGGCCGTGAGCCCTACGCATCGAAGCCGATCACCGGATCCTGACCCCCGCGCCTGACAGGAACTGCGCCATGCCGCTCGTCGATCTTTCCCATCCGCTGGTCCACGGGCAGCAGACCTTCCCGATGGATCCCAAGCTCTCGATCGTGCCCCACGGCACGACGGCCACGCTCCGTTACAACATCACGCAGGTGTCGATGTCCACCCATCAGGGCACCCACCTCGACGCGATGTATCACTTCCTCGACGACGGCAAGACGCTCGAGCAGATGCCGCTCGACTGGTTCTACGGGCCGGCCACCATCCTACGGATTCCGAAGGGGCCCCGCGAGGAGATCACGCCCGATGATTTTCGCCCGCACGAGGCGGTGCTGACACCCGGCGCCAAGATCATCTACGAGACCGGCTGGCACCGGCAGTTCGGGGCCGACAATTTCTACAACGACTTTCCGTCGCTCACGCAGGACGCCGCCCGCTACCTCGTCTCCCGCCGCATCCGGATGCTGGGCATGGACACTCCCACGCCCAGCCGCGACTGGTATGAGGTCCATCACATTCTGCTTGCCAAAGAAGCCGAGATCGTGGTGGTCGAGTCGCTGGCGAATCTCGACAGGGCGCCCGATGCGATCACCTTCATCGGCTTCCCGCTCAACTTCGCCGGCCGTGATGGCTCACCGATCCGGGCCGTGGCGGTGGTGTGAATCCGGCCACGTTTGCCAGTCGACGTCTTGCAGGCTTTGAGCACGCTCCGTGCCCGGTACTGGTTCCGGTTTCGTATAGACTTCAATGTATGACGTATGTTTTTGGCATGCGATACAGGAGCGTAATCGTGCAGAACAGGCAGACATGTGGCGGCTGGGTGCGTGTGGTGCTCGGGGCGCTGGCGGTCGTGACTTTCACTGGCACCTCGCGGCTCGCCGCGGCCGAAGGGCTCGACATCGAATGGGTCAGTGTCGGCGACCCCGGCAACCCGTCCGATGCCGCCACCGGTCGCGGCTCCGTGGGCGGTGTCTTCCAGATCTCGAAGCACGAGATTACCCGCGGTCAATACGCCGCCTTCCTCTCCGCTGTCGCCGCGACCGACCCGCATAGCCTGTGGAACAAAGGACAGGGAATCACGCGATCTTCGGCGGATGGGAAGTTTCTCTACACGGTACCGGCCGACGACCGGCTCCCGGTCGTGAACGTCTCGTTCCTCGACGCCATGCGGTTTGCCAACTGGCTGCACCACACGCTGTCGGATTCCCCGGCCGGGCCGGCGCCGGCCGGGGCCGCAATCACCGAAACCGGGGCCTACGACATCGCCGCCGGGGGTGGCCTAAGCGCCCGGTCACCCGCCGCAGTCGCGTGGATTCCCGACGAGAACGAGTGGTACAAAGCGGCCTACCATCAGCCGCATGCGGCCGGCGGGCCGGCAGACCACTACTGGCGCTATCCGACCCGCAGCGATGCCCAGCCCGCGGTCGGCAAGGCGGGCGACACCGATCCCAACAAGGCGAACTACATCGTTAACCATGCGGACGCCAGCGGACTCATGCCCGTCGGCAGTCTGCCCAACGCGACGAGCCACTACGGCACGCTCGATCAGGGCGGCAACGCGTGGGAATGGGTCGACACGATCGTCTTCGACTCGCGGCGGATGCTTCGCGGTGGCAGCATGTCCGCCAGCCACGAAAAAATGATTGCGTCGACCCGCTCGAACGCCAGCCCGACTCGGCGTTATCCCGACGTCGGCTTTCGCGTCGCCCGCCGCATCTCTCCTTCGGACACCAAGCCGTGATGGCTGTCACCGCCGCAGCCGGGCGGCGATCCGCGACTCGTCGTAGACGCAGCCGGCCCAGACGCCGCCGCTGGCCTCCTGCAGGAGAGACCACACCCGGGTGTCGACGGGCAGCCGTGGATCGGCCGCGAGGTCGGGCCGTGACGGGCGCCGGGCCAATTCCAGAGCGGCCTCGGCGGGACTGAACCTGCAGTCGCCGTGCGCCACGAGCTCGAGCGAACCGACGGCCGCTGCCGTGTCGATCTCGATGGCGATCGTGTCTCCGTCCACGAGCTTGCCGATCGGCCCGCCCGCGAGCGCTTCCGGGCTGACGTGCCCGATGCAGGCCCCGGTCGAAACGCCGGAGAACCGCGCGTCGGTGACCACGGCCACACGGCTCGCGATCGGCAGCTGCTTGAGCGCCCCGGTCACCTGATACGTCTCCTCCATGCCCGTGCCCATCGGGCCTACTCCCGCGAGCACGAGCACGTCGCCGGCCTGAATCCGTCCCTGCTTGATCGCCGCCATCGCGGCATGCTCGCTGGTGAACACGCGGGCCGGCCCCGTGTGGCGGTAGACGCCGTCGGCCCCGATCACCCGCCGATCGATCGCCGTCGCCTTCACGATCGCCCCGTCGGGCGCGAGCGAGCCGCGCACGAACGCCATCGTGCCCGCGAGGCCGCGGGCCGCCGCCGCCGGGGGCGGGAGGATGACGTCGTCGGGGTCGACGCCGTCCGCGGTCCGCAGCACTTCCCGAAACCGTTCCCGGCGCGGGCTCGTCGCCCACCAGGCGAGCTGCTCCGCGAGCGTGCCGCCCGAGACGGTGCGCACGCTCGTGTCGAGGAGGCCGAGCCGGTCGAGATGCAGCATCACCTCCGGCACGCCCCCGGCCAGGAACACCCGCACGGTCGGGTGATGCACCGGTCCGTTGGGCAGCACGCTCACCAGCCGCGGGGTGCGGCGATTGACGGCGATCCAGTCGTCCACCGTGGGCTGCGGCAGCCCCGCCGCGTGGGCGATCGCGGGCACGTGGATGAGAAGATTCGTCGAGCCACCGAATGCGGTATGCACGGTCATCGCGTTGCGGAATGCCGCGGGCGTGAGGATGTCGCGGGTCGTCGCGCCACGGGCCGCAGCCGCCACCACCGCCCGCGCGGATCGCACGGCGAGATCCCGCCACACGGGCTGGCCGCTGGGGGCGAGCGCCGCGTGCGGCAGGGTCAGCCCGAGCGCCTCGGCCACGACCTGTGCCGTCGCCGCCGTGCCGAGGAACTGGCAGCCGCCGCCGGGCGACGCGCAGGCGCGGCAGCCGAGGTCGGCCGCCTCCTCGAGCGTGATCAGGCCGTGGGTGTACCGCGTGCCGATCGTCTGGATCGTGCCGGCGTCCTCCCCCTGCTTCGGCGGGAGCGTGACGCCGCCGGGGACGATGATCCCGGGCAGGTCGCCCAGGCCCGCCACCGCCATCGTCATCGCCGGCAGGCCCTTGTCGCAGGTGGCGATGCCGACGACGCCGGCCCGCAGCGGCAGCGACCTGGCCAGGCGGCGGAGCACGACCGCGGCGTCGTTGCGATAGGGCAGGCTGTCGAACATCCCGGGCGTGCCCTGCGTGCGGCCGTCGCAGGGATCGGAACAGAAGCCCGCGAACGGGATCGTGCCCAGCCGCCGCAGTTCCTCGGCGGCCGCCTGCACGAGCAGGCCGATCTCCCAGTGGCCGGTGTGATAGCCGAGGGCGACGGGCGCGCCGTCGGGAGCCCGCACGCCCCCCTGCGTCGAGAGGATCAGCACCTGCCGGTCGGCGGCCGCGGCCGCGTCCCATCCCATGCCCACATTCTGCGACAGTCCGAACAGATCGCCGCTCGGGCTCTCGCGGAGCATCGTGTCGGTGAGCGGCAGGCTGCCCTCGGGTCCGGCGGCAGCGGTGCGCACGTCGTACACGTCCGCCGCATCCGCGCCAAACGTTGCGAAGCCATCAGACTGTGATGAAAGCGACATGTGCTGGGCACCTATTGACCGCGTGAAACAGGTGCGCGGCATGGTAGCATCTCACACACATGTGGGCGAACGAAACGAGGAGCGCGGAGGAGAGCAGTGATGCAGCGGTCGAATCATGAATGTGTCTGCCGGTTCCGCGGCCGCGATGCCGATGCCCAGCCTCGGATCGGGGCCGTCGTCGGCGATGCCGTCGTCGACCTTTCACCCGCGGGCGTCACGTCGCTTGAGTCGATTCTCGACGCGGCCGATCCCGCAGCCGCCGTGCGTGCGGCCCGCGACCGCTCCGCCGCGCCCCGCCCGCTGGCCGACGTCGCGCTCCTCCCGCCCGTGGAGCGCCAGGAAGTGTGGGCCGCGGGTGTCACCTACCAGCGGAGCAAGACCGCGAGGATGGAGGAATCGGATTTCAGCGCCACGGCCTACGACCGCGTCTACGATGCCGCGCGGCCCGAGATCTTCTTCAAGTCGGTGGCCGAGAAGGTGGTGGGGCCGGAAGACGGCCTCGGCATCCGCGCCGACGCGGCGTGGAACGTGCCGGAGCCGGAACTCGCGCTCGTGATGAACTCGCGCGGCGACATCGTGGGCCACACGATCGGCAACGACATGAGCTCCCGCGACATCGAGGGAGAAAACCTGCTCTACCTGCCCCAGGCGAAGGTCTACGATCGATCGTGCGGCCTCGGGCCCTGGATCGTGCTCGGCTGCAGCGAAGCGGAGGCCCGCGGCTGGACGATCGCCGTATCGATCCGGCGCGAGGGCCGCGAGGTGTTCGCCGGCACGACCCGCGTCGACCAGATCAAGCGGTCGTTCGCCGAACTCGCCGGCTATCTCTGGCGGTCGCAGTCGTTTCCACACGGCGTCGTGCTCCTCACCGGCACGGGCGTCGTGCCCGACGAGTCGTTCACGCTCGCGGCCGGCGACCGCGTCACGATCGTGGTGGACGGGATCGGCACGCTCGGCAACCCCGTGCTCGTCGTCTCGTGAACCGGAGAAAGGGCGCGAGGACGGCGCT
Source organism: Pirellulales bacterium (assembly GCA_044358475.1). Lineage (GTDB taxonomy): Bacteria > Planctomycetota > Planctomycetia > Pirellulales > UBA1268 > CACORA01. The sequence goes on from JBIKNV010000098.1 coordinate 7,248, forward strand.
GCCAGACGCCGGCCCGTTCGGCCAGCCGGTGATGAAGAGCGTCTTCTCCGCGAAAAACATGGCTCGGTCAATCGCACGTCGGCAAGCGTTCCCGGCACGCCGAGTGATTGGCGAGCGGAATGCTCCGCTTCCAGAAGGTGTAGAGGCTGCGGCGGTAGAGCGAGTCGCCATCGTCATGTACCCATTTCTTCACCGTGTCGGGGCTCGTGGGGGCCATCGAACAATAGGCCGGCCAATGGCTGTCATGACGCCGTCGGCGGTATACTGGTTTATGCTGATCGAAAAACTTTTTGCCCCTTTATCGGTAACGCAGCCATGAGCAGAGTCACCGTCGATCCGAAGCAGATGAACGGCGTGCCGTGCATTCGCGGCCTGCGAATTCCCGTGGCGACCGTCGTCGGCATGGTTGCGGAAGGAATGACGCAAGAAGACATTCTTCGAGCGTTTCCCGACCTGCAGGCGGAGGACGTTCATGCGGCGCTCGCTTACGCCGCTGAGGCCGTGCGAGAGCGGGAACTTCCGCTGCTGCATGCCTCATGAGATTCCTCATCGACAATGCTCTTTCACCGGTCGTCGCAGAAGGCCTGCGGCAAGAAGACCATGATGCAATTCACGTGAGGGATCTCGGGGTTGCGGCTGCGGATGACGAAACGATTTTTGAGCACGCGGACCGCGATCAACGGGTTATCGTCTCGGCGGACACCGACTTCGGCACCATTCTCGCGTTACGAAACGCGGCGAGGCCGTCAGTGATTCTGTTTCGTGGCGCAACGCCCCGAAACCCGATCGGCCAGTCTGACGTTCTCCCCGTTTCTTGATCCATCCGGGATGTTAGGTTTTTTGACCTTGGCATCACCAGAAAGGGTGGGTTTTTCGGATGGGGAAGAAGCATTTTTCGGAAGAGCAGATA
>JBIKNV010000099.1:0-8125 GCA_044358475.1 Pirellulales bacterium
CCGCTCTTGTAGGTGCGGTCGAGCACGGTGCCGCGGAGGAGGTTGCGGAGCTTGCACTTGTAGAGCGCCTGCCCCTTGCCGGGCTTCACGAAGTTGCACTCGATCATGATGTAGGGGTCGCCGTCGATCTGGACCTTGAGCCCCTTCTTGAATTCGCTCGTGTTGTAGGCTGGCACGGCTGTTCGTCGCTCCTCTCGTGAATCACGTTTTCTTTCGCGGGGCTCTGCCCGTATCTTGCAGGCTGACAAGCGTGGCCGCACCGCCGCGGTCTGTCAACGTCCGCCCCGGCCAACCGATGCCCGTCACGACCCTCGCCCACGATCCCTTCGCCCCGGTCGCCCGCTGGCAGCGGGAACTCGCCGCCGCGATCCGCACGCCGGAGGCACTCTGCGCGGCGCTCGACCTCGATCCCGCCATCGCGGCTGCGGCCCGCGCGGCGGGTGACGCCTTTCCGCTGCTCGTGCCCCGCGGCTTCCTGGCCCGCATGCGGAAGGGCGACCCACGCGACCCGCTCTTGCTGCAGGTCTTACCCCAACCGCAGGAGCAGGCCACCGCGACCGGCTTCTCCAGCGATCCGCTCGACGAGGCATCGGCCCTGGCCGCGCCGGGCCTCGTGCACAAGTATGCCGGGCGGGCCCTGCTCCTCGTGGCCGCAGGGTGCGCGATCAACTGCCGGTACTGTTTCCGCCGCGAGTTTCCGTACGCGGAGAGCGGTGCCACCTCGGCCGGGACCGAAGCGGCGCTCGCCGCGATCGCCGCCGACCCGTCGCTGCACGAGGTGATCCTGTCGGGGGGCGATCCGTTGCTGGTGGCTGACGACCGCCTGCAGGGAATCGTCGATCGGCTGGCGGCGATCCCGCACGTCCGCCGGCTGCGAATTCATTCGCGGCTCCCGATCGTGCTCCCGGAACGGGTGACCGATGACCTCGTCGACCTGCTGGCGGTAACACGGCTCGCGGTGACGGTGGTCGTCCACGCCAACCATGCCCGGGAACTCGATGACATGGTGGCTGCGGCCGTCGATCGCCTGCGGCAGTCGCGGGCGATCCTGCTCAACCAGGCGGTGTTGCTCAAGGGAGTCAACGATTCCGCAACGGTGCTCCAGGCACTCTCCGAGCGGCTAATCGATCTCGGCGTGGTTCCCTACTACCTCCACCTCCTCGACCGCGTCCGCGGCACGGCCCATTTCGAAGTGGACGAGGTAACGGCCCGCCGGCTCCACGACGAGCTGCGCGCCCGCCTCCCCGGCTATGCCGTGCCCCGGCTGGCCCGCGAGGTGCCGGGAGCCCCGGCGAAACTCTGGGTCGGCTAGCTTGACGAAACCCTCGCCATCGTGGCCTCGGGTTTCTTGGCGAACATCCGTTCGCCTTTGTAGGCCCGCCCTCCAGGCGGGCAGCACTAGGTAGCGCGTCATCCCGCCGGCTTGCGCCTGGCGGCTGGCTGTGGGGCTTGCGCCTGGCGGCTGGCTGTGGGGCTGGCGCCTGGCGGCTGGCTGTGGGGCTGGCGGCTGGCTGCTTCCTGTGTGCTCCCACACCCAGCCCCGGGCGCGAGCCCGGGGGCTGCAGCAGCGTTGGCTACCGCGTCATCCCGCCGGCTTGTTCGCCTGGCCTACTTTTCGACCGGCACAACGAGCACGCTGGCGTGGGCGTGCGTGAGCACGGCCTCCGATGTGCTGCCCAGAAGCCAGCGGGTGAGCGGATCGGTGGGCGTACGACCGGTGATGATCAGGTCGACATCGTCCTGCTTTGCCCGCTCGAGAATCCTGTCTCCCGGATTACCCTCCGCCACGATCGCGGTGTGATGGCGAAACACCTCGGGAAGTTGCTGTTGAAATGCCGTCAGCGTAGCGCCCAACGCCGCCACCTCGTCATTGTGTTCCTGCTTCCAGGCATCGGCGATGGCGGCCGTGTCGGGATCACGCACGCGGGTCTCGAGCCAGGATGGCAACGGGCCGGCCAGCATTGATTCGGTCACTCCGATCACGGCAGCGTCGGTGTCGGCAGGCCAGTGGAGGTCACCGGCCGTCTTGGTGAGGGCTGCGGCACTGGCGGGATGATGGCAGGCCAGCACCTTCAGCGGCCGGCCGCTTGGGGGAGGGGTGCGGACAACGAGCACCGGAAGATGGGCGCCATGCACCACCGCACGTGACACGCTGCCCAGCAGGAGCCGCTCTATGGAGCCGTGGCCGCGGGCGCCCACGATGATCAGATCAGCCTTCCAGCCGGAGGCCGATTCGAGGATGCCGACGGCGGCTAGTTTCGAGGAGCAGACCATTTCCGGTGGCTTGGCGAATCCGCTCGGCAGAAGGCCGCAGGCCTCCTCAAACAGAGCGGCGGCGGCTCCGTCGATGATTGTGCGGCTCCTGCCAAAGAGACGTTTTTCCAGCTCCATCGGCGAAAAGTAGATCGCCACGTGGTCACGGGCCGGGTCAAGCAGATGGCCGCCAAGCCGCACCGCGTCGAGCGATGCCTGGGAACCGTCAACGCCAATCAGGATTTTCATGAGGGAAGTGCTCCGCGTGTGAGGCACCATCCTACCTGACAGCAATGTTCAGGCGAGACAGGCCCCCGGGCTCGCGGCTGGGCCGCTCTGTCACCACCACCAGCGATCAGCCGGCAGCTTCACCGCGGCGTGGGCCTTCGCCACTTCGCCCTTCTCGTCCATCAGTAGGTTGGGCGGCTCCACCGCCGTCGCGGCCTGGATCGTCACGCCGCCGCCGATCGGCGTCATCAGCCGCGGCCCACGCCACACGGCATTGATGGCCGTCTCCACCTGGACGACAGGCTGCAACGTCTCGATCGGGTAGACGGCCTCGTCGCGGAGCGTTTCCGCCCCCCAGCCCGCCTTCCCATAGCCATCGAACTCCTGCAGCCACGCCGCCACCACTGCCAGATCGATGAGCGATCGCAGCTGGGCGTAGACCGGGCGCCGCGCCGCGATCTCCGGATATTTCTTCGTGAACGCGGTTGTAAACAGCGTGCTCGCCTGGTTGGCGCGGTCCGCCGACATCCGCCGGCCGTCGGGCAGCACGACCTCGTCGGCCCCCACCAGCTTTACGCCCTGGCCCACCAGTTCGATGGCCAGGTCGTCCTCGCTCACCCGCAGGCACTGGTAGTCGGGCACGAAGTACCACCGCTGCAAGGCGTTGGCGGCCACCGATTGTGAACTGGCCAGTTGCACCCACGTGCTCATCTTCACCGGTGGCTGTTCCAGGCCGATTCCGATGAGCTTCATGCGGTAGTCGGCCTCGACCATGACGTGCGCGAAGTGGGTGGCCGGCGAGACGCCGTTCACTCGCACCGTCTGCATGCCGAGCGCCTGTTGCATGCCGCTCACGAGACTGGCGACGTCGCTCTTGGGGTTCACTCGGCCCACCCGCCGCATGAAGTCTTGCAAGGCCGCGAGGCCCTCCCGCGTCGGGTCGATCGAGCAGCCGATGGCATGATTCGACGGCTGGCCGGGGGCGAAGCCGCGGAGCGCGGCGGCCAAATCCTCGAGGAGCAGGGTCGGGGCGCCGGTCTCGACGCCGACGGTGCGGCCGGCTGCGTCGGTCATCCACGGTTCGGCCGGCCCTGCGATCACGATCTCGCCCGGTTCAGAACCATCGCCCGGATAAATGAAGACGTATTGCACTTTCGTGAGGCCGGCGAGGTTTTGCATCGCCTCGGGAACGCCGTGACCGGCAGCGACCGCCGCGGCGAGTTCCCGCTCCAGCCGCGAGAGGGCGACATGCCGTACCGGCACGCGGGAGCGGAGATCACCCTCGAGGACAGTGACCGCCTCGCGGCGCCGATTCGCGAGCACGGGGTCAGCCACAACCAGCGTCCGCAGCACACCGTTCGCATCGATGGCGATACCGCCAACGGCCTGCGCGCCGCCGCCCATGCCACCACCCATGCCGCCACCACCCATACCACCGCCGCCCATGCCACCACCACCACCACCCATGCCGCCACCGCCCATGCCACCGCCGCCCATGCCACCACCACCCATGCCGCCACCGCCCATTTGGGCACTGGCCTGCCCGCAGCACATGGCAACGGAAAGAACGGCAGCCGTGACGATTCCCGTGACGGCCCTGAAACCGCGAGCGTGCGACGACATCTTCATGAAGGATCCCATCCAGACAGCCTACTTCCCCGCATTCGAGTATCGACCCGCGCGAGCCAGTGGCTCAATCACCCTCGGGAAAGTGGCGATTATGCCGGTAAACCGGCCCCCGGCGCGAGCCAGGAAGCCGCCAGGCGCCCGCCGGCGGGATACCGCACGAGCCTCGCCGCCGCTACGAAGCCGCGAAGGCGCCCCGCCGGGCCGGCTCAGCCTCGCGGCGTTTGCCCGCCACAACCAGCCCCGCTCGAATGCACCCCGGGCCGAGCAGTTCGATGAGCTCCGCGTGCAGGGCCTGCGACCAGCTCACCTTCTCGCGGTCGGCCTCCATCAGCACGCGACGGCCATCGGCCAACTCGAGCACAAGCCGCACCGGCGTCGCCCCCGGATGCCGCCGGAAGAGGTCGGCCAGCCGGTCGAGCGTCGTCGTGTCATGCCGGGGATCGATCAGCTTGACGGTGAGGCTCTTCACCGGGCGGCTCCAGGCTTCGGCAATCGGCACGAGATCGTTGACGACGAGATTCGTCTCCTCGCTGCCGGCCCGTCGGTCGATCGATCCCATCACCACCACGACTGCGTCGGGCTGGATCGACTCGCCCAGCCGGGCATATTCCTCGGGCCAGCAGATCGTGCGGACCAGACCGTCCATATCTTCGAGGTCGAACATCGCGTAGCGGGTGTGGGTCGACCCCGGCCGGGCCTGCTTCGTGTTGGACAGCTTCAGCGCCGCCACGAGCCCGCCGATCACCACGGAGCCCTTGGCCGGCACGGTGGCCAGCCCCGCCGAGCCGTGGGTGCAGATCGTCTCCAGCAGGTCGGCATGCTCGGCGAGCGGATGGCTGTGGACGTAGTAGCCGAGCACCTCCTTCTCCTTCGACCGCATGTCGAGATCGGAAAGCGGCGGCACGTCGGGCAACACGCTCGGCTGCTCTTCTGCCACCGCCGCCGGCTCGCTGTCGAAGGCCTCGAAGAGATTCTTCTGGCCGCTCCTGCGATCAGCCACGCGGGCCGCACCGGCAGACATCGCCCGCTCGATGCCGGCGAGGATGGCACCACGATGCCCCTGCGGCCCTGCGAGCGAATCGAGTGCCCCGGCCTTTGCCAGACTCTCGATCGCCGTCTTGTTGACCACTGACGGGTCGACCCGGCCGCAGAGGTCATAGAGATCCCGAAACGGCCCGTTCGCGCCCCGCTCTGCGCAGATCGCCGCCGCGGCCTGCTCACCGCAGCCCTTGATGGCCGAGAGCCCGAAGAAAATCCGGCCATCGGCGACGGTGAAATCGACACCGGAAGTATTCACATCCGGCGGCGCCACCTCGATGCCCATCCGCTTGCAGTCCTCGATGTGCTCGACGAGGGCGTCTTTCTTCTTGAAGTTGCGGCCGGTGATGTCGCCCGACAACAGTGCCGCCATGAACTCCGTGGGGTGGTGCGTCTTGAGGTAGGCCGTCTGAAAGGCCAGCAGGGCATAGGCCGTCGAGTGGCTCTTGTTGAAGCCGTAGCCGGCGAACTTCTCGATGAGGCCGAACATGTCGGCCGCCTCAGACTTCGAGAGCCCCTGGGCCTGGGCCCCCGCCACGAACTGCTCGCGGAAGGCGGCGATCGTCTCGAGCTTCTTCTTGCTGATCGCCTTGATGCACGTGTAGGCGTTGGAGAGCTCGATGCCGCCGAGCCGCTCCAGGATTCGCATCACCTGCTCCTGGTAGACCATCACGCCGTGCGTCTCGGCGAGCACGTCTTCCATCACCGGATGGAGAAACTCGGCCCGCTTGCGGCCGTGCTTCACGTTGACGTATTCGTCGACCATGCCGCCTTCGAGTGGACCCGGCCGGTAGAGGGCGTTGACGGCCACGATGTCGAGGAAGTGGTCTGGCTTCATCCGCTGGAGCAAATCGCGGATGCCGCCGCTTTCGAGCTGGAAGATGCCCTTCGTCTCGCCGCGGCAGAGCGTGGCGAACGTCTCCTTGTCGTCGAGCGGGAAGGCGAACGGATCCAGCCGTTGGTGCCGCGTGCTGAGGATGATGTCGAGCGTCTTGGCGACGACCGTGAGATAGCGGAGGCCGAGGAAGTCCATCTTCATCAGGCCCGCCCGCTCGACGTCGCCCATGGCCCACTGCGTGATCACTTCCTCCTTGCCGGTCACCCGCTGGAGCGGCACGTATTCCACGAGCGGCCGATCGGCGATCACGACGGCCGCGGCATGGGTGCCGACATTGCGGGCCAGCCCCTCGATCCGGCCGGCCAAGTCGACCAGTTCGCGCACCTCCGGATCGTCGTCGCAGGCGGCGGCCAGCTGCGACCCCGGCGCCGTCGCCTCCTCCAGCGAGATTCCGAGCTGGTCGGGCACGAGCGCTACGATCTGGTCGACCCGCGGCACCGGCATGCCGAGGGCACGGCCCACGTCACGGATCGCGGCCCGGGCGGCAAGCGTGCCGAACGTGCCGATCTGGGCCACGTTGGCCTCGCCGTACTTTTTCTTCACATAGTCGATGACCTCGCCCCGCCGCTCCTTGCAGAAGTCGATGTCGATATCAGGCGCCTCGAGTCGGTTGATGTCGAGAAACCGCTCGAAGAGGAGGTCGTATTCCAGCGGGCAGACATGTGACAGGTAGAGGGAGTAGGCCACGAGGGCTCCCACGCCCGACCCTCTCGCCGCCGCCGGGATGCCCTGCTCGCGGGCGTGGCGGACGAAGTCCCAGACGATGAGGAAGTAGCTGGCGAAGCCGAGCGTGTCGATCACGCCAAGTTCACGGTCGAGCCGCTCCATGACGTCGGCATGCAGGTCGCCCCCGACCGCGCCATCCACCCAGCGCTTCGGTTCGGTGCGATACCGCTCCCGCAGCCCTTCCAGGCAGAGCCGGCGCAGTTCGTCCGACGCCGTTCGCCCACCTGGCACGTCGAAGCCGGGGAAGTGTCGCTTGCCCAGATCGAGGTCGATCGAGACCGAGTCGGCGATCTCCTGGCTGCGGGCCACGGCCGCGGTGATCGTCGATCGGTCGAGGCCGTCGAACGCGGCATGCATCTCGGCCGGGCTCTTCAGGTAGAACTCGCTGGAGTCCATCTTCATCCGACTGGCGTCGTTACGAAACCGGCCGGTGTTCACACACAGGAGGATGTCTTGCGCCTCGGCATCCTCGCGATTCACGTAGTGGCAATCGCAGGTGGCTACCGGTGGCACGCCCATCTCACGGGCCAACTCGAGCGCGACATCGGTGATCTGTCGCTGCAGGTCGAGCCCGTTGTCCTGGATCTCGATGAAGTAGCGGTCGCCGAACGTGTTGCGAAACCAGCCCACGATGTCGCGTGACTGGGCCAGCGATTCCTGCTGGTCCCGTGAGGAGCCGATCAACGAGCGGCTGAACTCACTCGACAGGCAGCCGGAAAGGCAGACGATGCCCTCGCTGTGAGCGGCGAGGATCTCGCGGTCGATCCGCGGCTTGAAGTAGAAGCCCTCCAGATAGGCCTTCGTGGCCAGCTGGAGCAGGTTGTCGAAGCCGACGCGATCCTTGGCCAGCAGCGTGAGGTGGAAGCTCGAATCTTTCTGGTTGCCAGCATCTTTCTGGAAACGGCTGCCGGGTGCGATGTAGGCCTCGTAGCCGATGACCGGATTGATGCCGGCCTTCCGCGCCGCGGCATAAAACTCCAGCGCCCCATGGAGGTTGCCGTGGTCGGTGATCGCCAGGGCGGTCATGCCCAGCTCGACCGTACGGTCGACGAGCCGATCGATCGTGCTCGCGCCGTCGAGCAGGCTGTAGTGGCTGTGGCAGTGGAGGTGGGCGAAGGGGGGCGTGCTCATCCGTGGGCCTCGCAGGGAAGCCGACAGTTTATCGCATGCCGTCGCGGGGTTCACTCACCTTCCGCAGCAATTCGGCGAGCGTGGCCTGCAGGTCGAGGATCGCCTGCCACGGGGCGAAGTCGATCTCCACCGATTCCCCACCGGGCCGCTTGACGGCCGATTCGGTGGCATCGCGGAGCACACCCTGCACGTAGTCGAGCAGTTCGGCGAGTTCGGCCGCCT
>JBIKNV010000100.1:0-8090 GCA_044358475.1 Pirellulales bacterium
GGATGATCGCGGTCCGGGGCACCCCGCGGACGACTCGCTCGATGTGAGGCAACTCCTGTCGGGCCCGGGCCACGAGCAGCGGATCGCGGGGCGACGCCGCGGCAAGCGACGCGTTCACCACCCACGCCCACGGCTCGATGCCCGCCCGCCGCAGATCGGCCTGCAGCGCCTCCGCCTCGAGCACCGGTGTCGTCTCAGGCAGCGTGACGATCACCATCTTCGTCTGGGTCGGGTCCTGCAGCCGCATCATGGGTGTCACGACCCGCACGTCGGGGCTCATGTGCCTCACGACGTCGCGGTGGTAGGCTCCCGTCGCGTCGATCAAGAGCAACGTGTGGCCGGTCGGCGCGGTGTCGACGACGACGAATGTCCGCCGCGATTCCTGCATGACGCGGGAGAGCGCCTGGAAGACGGCGATCTCCTCCGTGCAGGGCGAGCGGAGATCTTCCTCCAAGAGCGCACGAGCATGCTCGTCGAGCCCGGAGCCCTTGGTCGCCAGCACGTGCTCTCGGTACCGGTCACGCTCGGCCTCGGGATCGATCCGATCCACCACGAGGTGGGAGGCGAGGCTTGCGGGCAGGGCTGCCTCGAGGGTCATCGACAGATGGGCCGCAGGATCGGTGGTGGTGAGGTGCACATCGTGTCCGCGGGAAGCGAGTTCCACGGCGATGGCCGCCGCGACCGTCGTCTTGCCCACGCCCCCCTTGCCGAGCACCATCACCAGGCCGTGGCCCCCCTGCTCGATCTGGTCGATGAGAGTCGCCAGGGGCGGCAGCGAGGGCAGTCCGCCCGGCTCGTCGGCTGGCGGCGTCGCGAGCAAGTCGCCCGAGGGGATCACCAGGGCCCGCAACACCGCGATGCCGACCATGTTTCGCGGCTGCAGTGGCACCCGCTCCTGCGGCAGCGACCGCAGGGCCGCGGGCATGCCCTCCAGGGCCTGTGCCTCACGGCCGCGGAGCGCTGCGGCGAGCGGATCATCCGCTTTCGACTCGGGCAGGATGCCGTTGATCACGAGCCGTTGATTCGCGATGCCGAGGGCAACGAGTTCGCGGCTGGTCCTGTCTGCTTCGGCCAAGGCGGCCCGCTGCGGCCTGGCCACGAGCACCATGGTCGTCGTCTCCCCGTTGGCAAGTTCGGCCACGGCGCGGGCGTATTGCTGCCGTTGCCTGTCGAGCCCCGACAGCGGCCCCAGGCACGATGCCCCGGACTTGCTCGATTCCAAAAAATTCGACCACGCCGTCGGCAGCTGCAGCAGCCGAAGCGTGTGCCCGGTGGGGGCCGTGTCGAAAATGACATGGTCGTAGCCGACCGTCGCCAGACCGTCGGTGAGCAAGCCGGTGAACTCGTCGAAGGCGGCGATTTCGGTCGTGCAGGCGCCGGAGAGTTGTTCTTCCATCCCCTTCAAAGCGTCCGGAGGCAGGATGCCCCTCACCGGTCCGATGATGCGATCGCGATAGGCCTGGGCGGCGGCCTCGGGATTGATGTTGAGGGCGTCGAGGCCCGGCACACCATCGATCGGGGTCGGCACCTGCTCGCCGATCGACATCTCGAAGACCTGGCCGAGATTGGAGGCCGGATCGGTGCTCACGAGAAGCACCTTGCGACCCCGATCGGCGAGCGTCACGGCCGTGGCGCAGGCGAGCGAGGTCTTGCCCACGCCCCCCTTGCCCGTGAAGAACAGCAGCCGTGTGGGATTTTCGATGAGATCCACGATCGCTTTCCGCTGGTTCCTGCCGGCACCATCGTGCGTCAGCAGCACGATGACCCGGGGGTATCGCCGCTTGCAGAGCCTTCGCAGCAGCCCGTCTTCATCACCGACAGTTCCGGTAGCGTCGCGCATGGCACGCCCGCCCAGCCTGCCAGTTCAGCCCGCGTGGGATACGTGCCTCGGCTCACCACGTTGCCATCGACGGCCACAAGGGGCAAGCACGCCGCACCGTGGGCGTCGAGCTCCTGCCGCACGAGCGCACTGGCGGCGAACGCCTCCGGTTGCTGGGCTGGATTGAGCCGCTCCACCTCGACCCCCTGGCGCGAGAGCCAGAGCAGGTCCCCCGAAAAACTGACAAGCACCGGATCGACCTCCGGCCCGCACACGCCGCTGGTGCAGCACATCGGCTTGTCGTACACATTCACCTTCGGCATCGCACACCTCCTTTTCGATACGCTCATGGTATCCCCCGCAACGTTCTCTTGCACTGTTTGCGGCCCTACCCGCAGGACGTTTCCATGACTCACGACACACCCGTTGCGGCGCCCCCCAGCGGCATCGGCTTCTTCGAGCGATATCTCACGCTTTGGGTGCTCCTCTGCATCGTGGCCGGCATCGCGCTGGGCCGGCTCGCGCCTGACCTGGCCACCTCGCTCGACCGCATGTCCATCACGGTGGATGGGGCGCCGGTGATCTCGATTCCGATCGCGATCTGCCTGTTCTTCATGATGTATCCGATCATGGTGAAGATCGATTTCGCCGAAGTGCTGCAGGCGGGCAAGTCGCTGCGGCCCGTCCTCCTCACGCTCTTCGTGAACTGGGCGATCAAACCCTTCACCATGTACGCCCTCGCCACATTTTTTCTTGGCACGCTCTTCCTGCCCTTCATCGGACCCGATGCCGTGGATCACGTGACGATGCCTCTGGGCGTGAGCCTCGACGTCGGGCAGGCCTATGGAGCCGGCACGGTCGTGAACCACGCAGGGGTGAAGATGCTCGAAGTGCCGCTGTGGCGGAGTTACCTCGCCGGCTGCATCCTGCTGGGAATCGCCCCGTGTACGGCGATGGTACTCGTCTGGGGCCACCTCGCCCGGGGCAACCCTGGCCACACGCTCGTGATGGTCGCCGTCAACTCCCTCACCATGCTCGTGCTCTACGGGGCCCTCGGGGGCCTGCTCCTGGGCATGGGCAGGCTCCCGGTGCCCTGGCGGGCGCTGCTGCTCTCGATCGCCGTCTACGTGGCCCTGCCACTCGCGGCGGGCATCGTCTCGCAGCGGTGGATCGTGCGCTCATTCGGCCGCTCGTGGTTCGAGGAGCGGTTTCTGCGCTGGCTTCAGCCCGTCACGATCACGGCCCTGCTGGCGACACTGGTCCTCCTCTTCTCCTTCAAGGGAGACACGATCGTCGCCAACCCGCTCACCATCCTCTGGATCGCGATCCCACTGTTCATTCAGACCGTGCTGATCTTCGCGGTGACCTACCTCTTGGCCAAGGTGCTGGGCTTCACGTACGAAAATGCCGCCCCGGCAGCGATGATCGGGGCCTCGAATCACTTCGAGGTGGCGATCGCGACCGCGGCGATGCTCTACGGCCTCGCCTCCGGCGCCGCGCTGGCGACCGTCGTCGGCGTGCTCATCGAGGTGCCATTGATGCTGATGCTTGTCAAGTTCTGCCTGCGGACGCAGGCCTGGTTTCCCCACGCCCCAGCGGCTCGCACGGCCGTCCGCTGACAACGGCCACGAACCCCCGGAGATTCCCCATGAAGAAGGTTCTCTTCGTCTGCATTCACAACAGCGCCCGCAGCCAGATGGCAGAGGCATTCCTCAACGCGCTGGGATCGGCCGCGTATCAGGCCGAGAGCGCCGGTCTCGAGCCGGGCGTGCTCAACCCGCTGGTCGTGGAGGCCATGCACGAGGTCGGCATCGACATGTCACGGGCCACCACGAAGAGTGTCGCGGAGATGCTCGCCCGTGGCCCGGTGTTCGATACCGTCATCACGGTATGCGACGAGGCGAGTGCCGAGCGTTGCCCGTCGTTTCCTGGGGGGAGTGAGCGGCTGCATTGGGGCTTCCCCGATCCATCGACGCTGACGGGGTCCCACGATGACCGGCTGGTGGCCGTCCGCACGATCCGCGACCAGATTCGTGAGCAGGTGGCCGCGTGGATGAGTCGGGAACGGGCATAGCTGGCCGAAGCCGCGACGTCCGCCTTCAATGGAGCGTTGCCAGTATCAAGCGAGCGGCTCTGAGTCGAGCCGGAGCACCACCGGCCGCGAGGTCCGCAGGGTCACCCGCGGCTGCGGCTCGACCGGCTTCGGATCGGCCAGCCGCGGGCGGAGCCGGGCGAGGATCGTGCCCACGATGATCTGCGACTCGATCATGGCGAAGCTCGCGCCCAGGCAGATACGGGGCTCGGCGCTAAAGGGCAGATAGGCGAATTTGCTCTTCGCGGCCCGGCTCGAACCGCTCCGGCCGAAACGCCTCGGGGTCGTGAGCAGGTCGCGAGGTCGTCGAAGAGCGTCTCGGCCACCGCGCGGAGCGTGACCCTCATCATGTCGGTGCAGGCGTCGACGGTGTCGCCCCGCCGGGCCGCCGCCTCCCAGTCGGTGGCACACTCGGCCGCCATCCGGGAAATGATTGGACCAAATCGCTTCACGCTCTCGCCGTGGAAGGCGGGCGTGTGCTTGTCGTAGTTGCCGATGTTGTCGAGGAGGACGTGCCGGATGAGGGCGGGGTCGGAGACGAGGTGCCCACGGTGGAAGCCGATCTTGAGCGGCACCACCGCGCCCTGGCTCGACCGTCGGCAAAACTCCCCGGGCGGGTCACGGGCAAGCGTTGCCAGGTCGCCCCCGATGAGTCTGGAGAGGAGTCCGGCCATGGTCTACGATCGGGTTCGGGTTGTGCGGTGGCGGCATACGGGCGACAATCGTTGGGCGAATCACCGCAGCCGTTACCACCGATCGTCAGTCTACCCGACGCGGTCCCTCTCACGCTCGATCGCCATGCTTTCGCCAGCCCGCCGCGGGACATTCGACGAGTATCTGGCGGCCGACGAGATCGTGAGCATCCCGGCAGTTGCCGAGCACGACTGGAATGCGATTCGCCGGCAGGCGGCCTGGAAACTCACCTGGCGGTTTTGCACCCTCCGCAACCTGCTCGTCCATGGGATCCGTTTCACCGGCGATGCCATGGGCTTCGCCTGGGGCGGCATCTACCGCACGCTGTTCGTCAGTGCGATCGTCACCACGTCGTACCGCAACGAGGGCCACTTCCGCTCCGGGGAGCGGATCAAGGGCACCAACGACTTTTTCGTCGGCAACTTCGCCCTGCCCCGGTCGGGGGCCGATGTGCGGGAGATCGTGCGCTTGGTCAATCTGCGGCACCACGTGGCGGGCGTCTGTAAGCCCGAGGACGACGATCGGGTGCGGGTGATCGACGCCTACGAGGCGGAGTTTGCCTACGTGGCCACCGCCTTCATCGAGTCGATCCGCCGAGGTCTGGAACTCTGCGGCCTGCCGCCTGGCAGCCGGCAGGGCCGCGATCTGGCCTGGCCGATCTGCGTGGTGCTCTATCAGGTGGCGGGCCTCGCCGGGCTCACCCGCATGCCCCGCGATCTCACCGCCCACGAGCGGTTCCGCGATGCCTTCGATCGACGTCTCCGGGAGCGGCCGCCTTCGTCGCGGGTGCGACGAATGGCTCAGGAGATCGCCCGTCGGATCGTGCCGGTGACGGCGTCGTACGCCGATGAAACGGTGCCCAGGCACATCGCTCGTCATATCGATCCCGAGACGCGGGAGTATCTGTTTCCAGACAGCACGATTCTGGGCGACCTCGACACACAGCGGATCGAGTGGAATCGGCGGCAGGCTCCCGAGGGACGGACGTCTGGGATCAAATCGCGTTCCGAGGAACGCCAGACGATCTGGCAGCGTTCAGATGTTGCTGCGCTCGACAAGGCCTACCATGAGGCCGTGATGGCCGTCGACGATGCTGTTTCTTCCCGCCTGATCGGGGCGATCATGCTGCACGCCCTCGACTCGGGCTCATCCGTGCCGCCGCTCGAGCGGCGGTCGATCGACCTCACCGCCGGCGAACCGCTGATCCGGCAGGGCGAGAGTGTCGGCGAGATGTATGTCGTGCTCTCAGCCAGGGCGCCGCTCGTGGTGCTTCAGACCACCGAGGCGGCCGCGGAGCCCCGGCTCGTTGCCACACTGCGGCCGCCGACGGTGCTTGGCGAGATCGGTATGTGGCGGGGGCAGCCGGCCGTGGCCACGGTGGTCTCCCGTGAGCCGAATCGCCTCGAAGTGATCGTGATCGACCGGGCGCGGTTCGAGTCGCTCAAGCAAGAGTCGGGCTTCCGGGCGGCGACGGCGGCAGAGGTGCAGCGGCGGCTGGCGTTGAATTCCGCCCTCGTAGGCACGCTGCTCGATGACACGGCCGCGCGGACGGGCGACCCACGGCTGGCGTCGATCGCACAACTCTTCCGCTTTCTGACCGGCGACTCCCACGTGTCGCTCGACGCCGTGATCGATCTCCCCGACGAGGCCACTCCCGCCGAGTGCGTCGAGGCGCTCCGCCGCCAGGTGGACGACGCCATTGAGGCGGGCCTGCCCGCCGACCTCGAGCGATACCTGAAAAACGTTGTGACGACGATTGGATGAGACGACAGCTCACGACCGCAGCGATTGATCCAACGCCGATCTTCGAGCACTTCCGCGGTGCCTACGGCACCGAGCTGCTCACGGCGGCCGTTGTCCACTTGCGGGTGTTTGACACATTGGCCGGTGGGCCGCTGTCGGGCAAAGCACTGGGCGATGCGGTCGCCCTGGCCGATCGGCCGCTCATGGTCCTCACGACCGCGCTGCGGGCCATGGGCTTGCTCGCAGTCGATGGCGAAGGCCGGTTTGTGCTCACCCGCCTGGCGCGTGAGCATCTCGTGCCGGGGGCGGCGCTCTATGTCGGCGACTACGTCGGTCTTGCGGCTGAGAGCCCTGGCGTGCTCGGCATGGTTGAGCGTTTGCGGACGAATAGACCGTGGGGAGCCTCCGATGAGAGCGACGACGGCGCAGCCTTCATCTATCGTGAAGGAACCCCCAGCGCGATGGAGCAGGAAGCGCAGGCCCGGCATCTGACACTCGCCTTGGCTGGCCGAGCCACGATCGTCGCTCCCGTGCTCGCTGCAAGCCTTTCCGCCGCGGGCTCACGAACGCTTGTGGATCTTGGCGGCGGCACCGGTATCTACTCGATAGCGCTGGTGCAACAGAACCCGGAATTGCAGGCCATCGTGTTCGACCGGTCCGAGGTGTTGAAAGTGGCTGCCGAAATGGTCGCGGAGTACGGCGTGGCCGATCGCGTGCAACTGTGGCCGGGTGACATGTTCGTCGATCCGCTTCCCGCTGACAGCGACATCGTGCTGCTGTCAAACATCTTGCACGATTGGGACGTGCCGGCGTGCCGCACGCTGGTAGCTCGCGCTGCCGACGCCCTGCGGCCCGGCGGTCGGCTCTGGATTCACGACGTGTTCCTCAACGACGCGCTCGACGGTCCCTTGCCGATCGCGCTCTACTCGGCCGCCTTATTTACGTTGACCGAAGGTCGCGCCTACAGCGCCGCCGAATACCGCTCGATGCTCGAGGCCGCCGGCTTACGGCCTGGGCCGCTCGTGCCGACTGCCGTGCATTGCGGCGTTCTGGAGGGTCACAAATAGTCGTGCCGTCGTGCGGCAGGGGAGTCCAACGGGTCGCACATCAACGAGGCCCGGTGTGATTCGAACACACGACCAAGGGATTATGAGCGGAGAAGAACCCGGAGAATAGGTCACGGTCGTATCGCAGTCATGGGTTCAGATCAGTTCGACGACAGATTGCCCGGAGTCGAAGGCGGCGACGATCGTGTCGAAGGACGACGAGAATGCCGCAATCAAGGCGTCGTTTCGGCAGTTGCCCAGCCGCACCCACAGGAACCGCCCTGCGTCACCCGGCTGATTCGTCAGGTAGAGAAAGTCTTCGTCCTTGCTGACCATAGGCGACAGCACGTGCCCAAAGAGCACGGTCGTCAACTAGGTGAAGCCCGCTCTCGAAAACGTGTTCTGCGTCATGTCCGCGGTCGCGGAGCCAACGGGCCAAGGAAGGAGGCAACTGGTTGTCGACCAGAAACCTCATGCGACCTCAACGACGACATGGTTCGTCTGCTGGGCCGCGTAGGCGATGGCGGCGAGGATGTCGTCCCGCTCCAGACAGGGATAGTCCGCCAGGATTTCCTCGATTAAAGCCCCGTTGGCGAGGAGTTCGAGGACGTCGGAGACGCGGATGCGCATGCCACGGATGCAGGGCTTGCCGCCGCATTTGCCGGGCTCGATGGTGATCCGCGGGTGGGCTGTAGAC
>JBIKNV010000101.1:0-8071 GCA_044358475.1 Pirellulales bacterium
TCATCGAGCAGCCGATGGTGATGAGCTACTGGAACTATTCACCTGCCGAACGGGCGACCTTCCGTATCACCGACAACATGGTGCGGATGGCCTGCGGCATCGAAGACGCCGACGATCTGATCGCCGACCTCGCCCAGGCGCTGGGCTGATCACGACGCGGCGACCGGCCCCGAGGGAGATGCATCCGATGGAGTTTCGCACCCGCGCCATCCATGTTGGCCAGCACCGCGACCCGGCCACGGGCGCGGTCGTGCCGCCGCTGCACCTGGCCAGCACGTTCGTGCAGCCGGACGCGTCGATGACGGCCCCGTACGACTATGCCCGCACCGGGAGTCCGACGCGGCACGCCTTCGAGGCCACGCTCGCCAACCTCGACGGCGGCGTGCGGGCTTTGGCCTTTGCTTCGGGCATGGCCGCCACGCGATGCGCCACCGACCTGCTCGCTCCCGGCGACCACATCGTGACGGGCACCGACATCTACGGCGGCACATGGCGGCTCTTCAACAAACTGCTCGTGCCCCGTGGGATCGTCGTCACCGCCGTCGACATGACCGACCTCGACGCGGTGCGGGCCGCGGTCACGCCGACCACGAAGCTCATCTGGAGCGAGTCACCGGGCAACCCACTCCTCTCGATCACCGACATCGCCGCCTGCGCGACGATCGCTCATGATGCCGGGGCGCTGCTGGCCTGCGACATGACGCTCGCCACGCCCGCCCTCACCCGGCCGCTCGAGATGGGAGCAGACATCGTCATGCATTCGGCCACGAAGTATATCGGCGGCCATAGCGACCTCCTCGGCGGGGCGCTCGTGGTGCGTGACAAGCAGCTCGGCGACACACTCCACTGGTTGCAGAACGCCACCGGGAGTGTGATGGGGCCGCTCGAATCGTTTCTCTGCTCCCGCGGCCTCAAGACGCTCGACCTGCGGGTGCGGGTGCAGTCGGCAACGGCCTTGGAACTGGCCACCTGGCTCCGCGGGCATCCGCGGGTGCGAAGAGTGCATTACCCTGGCCTTCCCGACCATCCGGGCCATGCCATGGCGGTGCGGCAGATGACCGGCGGCTTCGGTGCCGTGTTGAGTTTTGAGATCGACGGCGATCTGACCGCCGCCCGGCGGGTGGTTGAGTCGACGAGTCTCGTGCAATTGGCCGTGAGCCTGGGGGCCGTCGAGTCATTGATTGAACTGCCGGCGCTCATGTCGCATGGTTCCTACGACGCCGCCGCCCGCCGGGCCGTCGGCATCGAGGACGGGCTCATCAGGCTTTCCGTGGGCCTCGAAGCCTTCCCAGACCTCCGCGACGACCTCGCCACAGCCCTGTCGACGTAAACCAGGCAAGAGGGTGAACCCCTGCTGATCGCGTCGATTTTGGCGGAAGTTCCGGTCATGCCGATGCCGATATCCCTTCCGATCGGATAGACCGTAGCGGCTCATCATGGGCTGGACGGTTCTCGTGGAAGGAGACAGTTATGAGCGTTTCGGCCGTCATGAAGCTTTCTGGGATCACGGTGTGCCTGGCAACCATGGCCCTGCTCGGCCTCATTGCCTCACCGCAGATCGCGGTTGCCCAGCCGGCCACCGATTCCCAGGTGGAGGGAACACCTGACGAGAGTGACCTGCGGTGGAAGCCGCACCGCTTTGCGACCGTCAAGCCCCGCGACGTGGAAGAAGCGGACGCCGGCACGACTCCCGCGGCACCGACGACCAACGACGTCACGACTGCCCCGGCTGCCCAGACCTGGAACGCACCGGGCATGACGCCTGCCCCGGCCAGCCCTGCACCTGCGTCCGTGAGCCTTCCCGATCGTGTCCCGGCCGAGACGCCGCTCCCAATCCGACCCCGGAGCCCAGAGACCGCCCCCTACGCCCCGCTGCGTGGTTCGGTCGCCCGCGGCATGCAGCAGATGGGCGACTGGTTTGTCACCAGCAGCGGCGCGGTGCCGCAGGAGTCCACGACTCCTCCCACGGTCACTTTTCCCGAGCGGATGATGCGGACGCCGCAGGGCGAATCGGGGCGTCCGATCCTGGAACGCAACACCGGCTACGGCATGACGAACGCACGGCCGGCCGCAGCCCTGGGCGGCGGCCTCGCTCCGCGATACTCCCCGAATGCCGCTGCCATGGCTGATCGCAGAACTTCCGGCACGGGCCGACCCGGTGAGCGGATCGCGATGAACGTCGACGGCATTCCATCGGTGATGACGCGAGCGCCTCAGGCAGCCGCCATCGACTCCCGTCCTCCCAACCAGCTGCCGGCCATTCCGTCTCCGTCGGATGCGCTGCCGCCGCCCCGCGCCGAGGCGGTCGATCCTCCGATCATCATCGAGACCACCCCCATGGACATGGGATTCGATGGTGACGTGGAGATGTCGATGCCGGGCGAGGCGGGCGACGGGATGTGGATGGGTCAGTATCCGGCCGAGCTCCACGTGGAGTCGTTCTACGACGACCCCTACGCCTGCGATGAGGAAGGGGGCGTGCTTCCGCTCCACTGCTGCGACGGCCGGCTCTGCCGCTGGATGCGTCAGTTTGGCAAGCCGTACTACGGCTGGCGGTGGTACCGCGACTTCACGGCCAGCGTGGGCGTCACGTCCTTCCAAAACGAGAGCAACCTCGGCCTGAACGGCAACTACGGCACCAACGAATACATCAACTGGTCGATGCCCTTATGGAACGCCTTCGGCATCGGCTGGCAGCTGGGGGCCCGCGGCGTGCAGAGCAACTTCCAGCGATCCACGATCACCAACTCCACCGGTACCTTCCGCACCAATGCCCGCGATCAGGTGTTCGTGACCACCGGCTTGTTCACACGAGCTTTCGAGGGTCGTGGTCTGCAGGGAGGCGCCGTGTACGACTATCTCCACGACAGCTACTTCGACAACGTAAACATCTCTCAGGTTCGCGCCGAAGCCAGCTACGTCTGGGGGTACCACGAGCTTGGCTTCTGGGGCGCCTTCAACGTCGGCGAAGAGATGAGCATCTTCGGCCCCGTCACCCGGAATCCGGGCGAGGCGAGCACGGAAGACCTCTACACCGGCTTCTACAGGCTCCAGTTCGGCGATGCCAATGAGTGGCGGATCTGGGGCGGTGCCACCGCCACCCAAAGCGGCATCGTCGGCTCGTCGATGCGGGCCCCGATGTCGAAGTCGTGGGCGCTCGAAGGCACGTTCACCTATCTCATCCCGGGCCGCAACGAGACCTTTGAACTGCAGCCGGGGACGACCGTCACGACCTCGCCGTCGGCCTGGAACGTGTCGCTCAACGTGGTCTACTACCCCGCCCGTCGGTCACGGAGGAGCCTGGCGAGTCCCTACCGCCCCCTGTTCGACGTCGCCGACAACGGCAACATGATTCGCACGATCCAGCGCTGATTGCAATCGCCATCGTGACCCGCCCGCCCCGGCCGTGGAAACGGCCGGGGCTGCACGCCGAACCGAAGATTCGGTATCTTACTGCGGGTGCGAAAAAGCCAGCAATGGCCTTTTCCCACACGACTCGACCCGTTGAAAATTGCCGCATCGTGCGGCGGCATGCTTTATGTCGCATGACTGTTAGGCGCTTCCACCCACGAGACCTTCGCTCATGACAGCAGACAGAGATCCCTGGGCCGACCTGGCCGAATCGCTTGGTGCCGCCCAGAGCCCGGAACCGCAGCCCCAGCGGGCTGTCGAGCCATCGCGGCCCCGGCCCTCCCAGCAGCCCCCGCGCCCGCGGACGCGTTCGGCAGCCGGCAGTAACTGGGACGGCTTGGTGTCTGATCTCGGCATCGAAGGCGACCGTGCCGCAGCAAGTGAACCGCCGCGGCCTGGAAAGGAGCCGGTTCCTCCGCGGCGCACTGTCGAGGACCGTCCGACGGCCGAGGGGCGCGTCGATTCACGTGGTGAAGCGGCGGCCGCCGGTGGCTGGGCAAACGACATCCTGGCTGACACGGGTGATCGCGCCGACCGCCCGAGTCGCGAACCCGATGAGTCGGGCGAAGGCCGTGAACGTCGGGGCCGCCGCCGCCGAGGTCGACGCGGTGGCCGCGGCGGTCGCGGTGGTCGCGATGAGGGGCGTGGTGAAGCCCGCGGTCCTGTCGACCACGACAACCGTCGAGGCGCTCCCGCCGGCGTTCCCGATGATTTCGATCGGCACGGTGAAGCCCCAGGTCAACCCGCTGGCGCAGAGGTCGGCACCGGTGCTCGGCGCGGTGACTTCGCCGGCGACGTCGTGCCGCCGCCATCTGAGGCGACAGACGAGGAAGGTGACCGGCCGACGCGGCGGCGGCGGCGAGGCCGACGTGGAGGGCGGCGCAGGGGCCGCAGTACCCGTGAGCGGCTCGCCGGGGAGCGGCTGGCAGCCGAAAAGCCGGAATCGGAAAAACGACTGGAGGAGGTCGACGACGAGCCTCTGGCCACCGGCTACGGTGCCGTCCCGCGTTCGGCGGGGCCAGTCCGCACCGAAGCGGAGCGGTCGTCGAACGGTGGTGAGAGCGAGCGGCGCGGTCGACGGCGACGGCGAGGCAGCGGTGAATCACGCCCATCGACCCCTCGACGGGAGCCTGACCGGGAGTCGGGTCGACGCCGCGGCAATGATGCACAACGGTCAGGCTCTCGATCTGACCGCGGCCGGCGGCGAGACGATTTCACTCCGGTTGCGGGCCGCTTCGACGAGGACGACGAGGGTCTGGAGTTTCTCGGCGTCGAGGAGGCCGGACGGGCAGCCGCGGCCCCCCGTGACCGGCGGCCAACGCCCGAAGACGATTCGATCGCCGAGAGCGGCCTCGACACGGTTCGCGAGGTTCCCAGTTGGGTGGAAGCGATCGGCATCGTCATCGCCTCCAACCTCGACGCCCGCAACAAGTCGGCTGGTGGCCGCAAGTAACGCCTGCCCACAAGGGAGCTCAGAAGGGTCGCCTTACTTGAGCGAGATCGTGCGGGCTAGCGGCCGCAGGATTTGGTCGATCACACATGTGTCGACCACTTCCTGGGCGACCTGCGCGAGTCGGTCGATGGCCTCGACATAGGTCATCTGCGGCTCGAGGCTGCCATACTGCCGGGCCGTCACATACACACTCAACTGTTCTTCGGTAAACTCACCGGTGCGAACCTGAAAGGCATTGGTGCGGGTCTCCGTGCTCACCCGCACCTGGATGCGGCATTCCTCGTCGAGCGATACCGTCAGAGACGGCTCATAATTGATCACCCGGCCTCCGGGCAATTCGCCGATCCGGTCGAGCGCCGGGCCCACGCCCAGCGCCTCGGCGAGGAGTGCGTTGTGGTTGCCGCGGAACGCGAAATCAAACCCGAAGAGAACGTCGAGCGCCTCGCAGTCGAGAGGACTGACGGAAAGAAAAGCCGGCGCCAAATCAAGCACCAGCCGGTGCTGCTCGAGGGCCTCCTCGAGCGACTCCGGATTCACCTGACCCGAACAAAGTCGCTTCGACTCGACCGCCGCCCACCGATAGCGGCCCTGATCCTTGTCTTCCTCGAGCACAAAATCCCGTTTGTCGCGGCAGTAAAACTTCCGCATCGTTGGAAATTTCTTCTGAATTCGCTCAAAAAACTGCAGGATTGTCTCACGTTGACCAGGGAGTTCCATCTCCGTGGCCAAGTTCATGTTGACGTAGAAGTCGTCTGCCAACGACGCGTAGTGCCGCATGCTCGTGTTCGCTCCCAGATCGCGATGCCGATGATTTTTGAAGTATACCACGCACGCCCCCCCGCCCGCAGCATCTGGCATGGCATCGATGATTGCGGCATACTGAAAATCATGCCAGCCAAGCACGATCCCGCCCGCATCCCCGATGATCGGCTGTCGATCGAACAGCGGAGTGATGGTGCCCTTGTGGTACGGGTGCGATCGGCGGGGCCGGAGGGCTCTCGTCTCCCGGACGCGGTCTTCTCGTTTCGCTGCGGCGACCCGCAATACGCCTACTGGCTCGATCGGCTCCAACAGCGATCGAATCCTCGGTAGCACCGCAGTCGGATCTCCAGCTACTCCCTGGAACTGGCGATCAGCGAGATGAACTCGCGGTTGCTCTTAAATTTCGCCAGCTGCTTCGTGAGTTGCTCCATCGCGTCAACGTGATGCATCGACGACAGTGTTCGTCGCAGCATGTTGACCGCATGGAGCGTATCGGGGTCGAGTAGCTTCTCTTCGCGCCGGGTGCCGGACTGTGAGATGTCGATCGAAGGCCAGACACGACGGTCGGCCAGTTTCCGATCGAGCACGAGCTCCATGTTGCCGGTGCCCTTGAACTCCTGAAAAATCAGTTCGTCCATTCGGCTGCCGGTATCGATCAAGGCCGTGGCGACGATCGTCAGCGACCCCCCCTCCTCGAACACGCGTGCGGTGGCGAAGAGCTTCTTGGGAATGTCGAGGGCCTTGATGTCG
The DNA here is from genome assembly GCA_044358475.1 of Pirellulales bacterium. Classification (GTDB taxonomy): domain Bacteria; phylum Planctomycetota; class Planctomycetia; order Pirellulales; family UBA1268; genus CACORA01. The sequence goes on from JBIKNV010000101.1 coordinate 6,377, forward strand.
ACGCCGCCAGACATCGTTCGGCCCGTGTTGCCCACCCACTTATTGAAGGCCCGAGCCATGCGTGTAATCGAGTCCATCAGCAGAAACACGTCCTTGCCGGCCTCGGCCATCCTCTTGCAGCGCTCGATCACCAACTGCGAGAGCCGCACGTGGCTCTCCACGTCACAGTCGAGGCTGCTCGCCAGAACCTCCCCCTTGACGCTGCGTCGCATGTCAGTCACTTCCTCGGGCCGTTCATCGACCAGAAGCATCACGAGCGAAAGTTCCGGGTGGTTTTCCGAAACCGCCTGCGACACCTGCTGCAAGAGCACGGTTTTCCCTGTGCGTGGCGGAGCCACGATGAGCGCCCGTTGCCCCTTGCCGAGTGGCGTGAGGAGGTCCATCACACGGGTCGTGATCGGCTGCTGGCCGGTCTCGAGCCGCAGCCACGACTCCGGATTGATCGGCGTCCGCTGATCGAAGGTCTTCACATTCGCCCACTCCTCGGGCGGCATGCCTTCCACTTCCTCGACCTCGCGCACTCGAGGCCCCTGCTGGCGACGACCGGCCTGCACCTGCACCTTGAGAAACACACCCTCCCTCAGCCGATACCGCTCGATCATCGTCGCCGGCACGAAGGGATCGGTCCGCTCTCGCACGTAATTCGTGTCTGCGCTGCGAAGAAAGCCATAGCCGTTGGGATGCATTTCGAGAACACCGCTGCCCGGCTCGAGCGGAATCGGTTCACCGTTTTCGGAAACTTCCGGCTCCATGTCGGGGGGCTGCATGCCCTCCCCTTCCATGTCGACCGCACCAGCCCCGGCGGGCACTGGGCCGCCACCGCCGCCACGGCGATACCGCCGCCGCCGACCGTAGCCGCCACCTCCGCCGCCACCTTGGCCACCTTGGCCACCCGGTCCCTGACCACCGCCGTAGCCGCCCCGCCCCTGCGACCTCGATCGCCTCCGCTTCGACATAGATCAATGCACTCTCAGTAGACCGTTCGCCACGCTGTTCGCCGACACGCTGCCGGAGAGAAAAAGGCCTGTGACACGGTGGAAACTCCCCCGCATCGGAGGCTCACAGGTGACACAATCATCCATTTGGCCGCATCAATCGGCCGCGACCCCATCGCCTCGGGGTCCTGAACCATCAGCCAGTCGGACTGCTCACGCGAGCATCCACAAGCAATCTGAATGCGAAGTGACCCCGGGACACATTTGCCGGGTTCCCCGAGATCACGGCAGCCAGCGGTCGAACGACCCACTGCGTGAACTCTCGGGACTTCTCAGCCGCATCCCGAAAGATGGTTCTGAAAACCTTCCCAGACCCGATGTTGCAATGAATCGCGAAACCGGGCTCGTTGTGAAAACGATGAGGAAAGTATCCGCCCCACTGCCCAAACTGTCAAGCCACGGGATTTCGGGGTCCAGAAATCCATTTTTTTTGCCCAGTATCCCGGCTTTTTCTACTCATCGAACGACCAGGCGGGCAAGGCCGGGAGTCTGGGCAAAACCGCTCGTATCAACGCAATTCATGCGACCGGACAGGCCGATATCCATTGATGAAACTGGCAGTGGCCACTCGCCTCAGCCGTATTCGTGGTTTCCACCGTTCATGCCCGAGGGGCCACATCGCCATGTGCCGTCTGATTTTCCACGCCGCCCGCCACATCGTCTCCATCGCTCTGGTTGCTCTTCTGTCGGCGACCTGTTG
>JBIKNV010000156.1:0-6520 GCA_044358475.1 Pirellulales bacterium
GGTTTCCTTGAGCATCCAGTGCGGGTTCACCGACCAGTGGGGCTCGAAATAGCCCCCCATCCACGTCAGAAACTCAGGGCCACCCTTTTCCTTGGGCACTTCGACGCCGTAATGGAGGCAGGCAATCCCCACGCCCCGCTTCGCGAGGGCGTCGATCTGGGCCAGCCGGTTGCTCTGGATCACGGGATGCCCCTTGCCACCGTCGGCAAAAAAGAAGATGGCATCGGCGTTGTCGAAGGCCGTCGGATCAGCGGGCCAGCCATCCGTGTAGACCGCCGTGACGAGCGGGGGCAGGGCGTGGCTGGCGGCATAGTCATCGAGACACTTCTCGAGCAGCATCGTGCCCGCACGAAACTCGTGCTCACCCGGCGCGTGGCTCGGCCGGCCGGCCACCATGACGAGCTTTTTGCGGCCGTCGGCCAATTTCAGGCGCTTCAGGCGGACGTCCTTGAACTCGGCCTTCATCGGCGGGCCGGCGTGGAGTTGCAAGGCCAGCACTCCCTCCATCGATCGCTTGTCGGCCTGCTCGTCGATCGTCTCCGACATCAGCTGGCCGTTGATGAAGTGCTGCAGCGTCGGCCCGCGGGCGACGATCCGAAATTCATTCCATTCCCCGAGCTTGATCAATTTTAAAAGGTCATTCCCGTCACCGATCGGTTCGCCGGGGCGCCTCGAACCGTCCACAGCAAAAGTCATGCGCTCTCCGCGCTTTGTCATGATTCCCCGGGAGCCTTTCTCTTCGTAGAGAATGCCAGTGAACTGACCCTCGTGGATATCCCCTTGATAGCCGCCGACGACGAAATCACCGAGGTCTTTGCTGCGGTACTGAATGCCGCTGTTGTAATTTCGCAGCCGGTATTGCAGCACGAGTTCGAAATCGTCGACGAACCCCTGGCGCCAAATGAGAAACGTATTCCCCTTGGTCGGCTTTTCAGGCGTCGTCTCGCCGACGATCACCCCATCTTCGACCCGCCAGAATTCCGGCTTCCCTTCCCAGCCATCGAGTGAGGTGCCATTGAAGATCGGTACGAAGCCGGCATCGTCACCGTGGCACGGCGCGCCCTGCCACCCGAGGACTACCATTCCAACAGCCGTGACCAGGGCGTGCAGGCCCACTCGTCGACCACCAATCATCATGACAACCTCCATCGTGCGTGGATCGCCGGTGCGTCGGACACCGTCGCTGAGCAACAGAGTATGCCACGGATAGCCGCGGTGACAGAACACCCGCCCGGTCGTCAGCCCGCCGGCTGCTGCACGAAACCCTCGCCATCCTGGCCTCGGGTTTCTTGGCGACCCTCCGGTCGCTCGCGGAAGCCCGCCCTCCAGGCGGGCAGTGCAGGGTGGCGCATTATTTCACTCCAGAAAGCCCCGGGCGCGAGCCCGGGGGCCGGCGTTTTGTCACCCCGGCGTGCGCCGGGGGCTGGGTGGGTTGCTGCGAGCTATCGAGCGGAGGCGGCTTCGGGAACGCGGTTCGCGTCGAGAGAATCCCGCCGCAGGCCGAGCATCTGCATGAATTCGCCGATGCCGATCACCTGCACACCCAGACGGCGGGCCTCACGGAGTTCGCGCTCCCGCCGTTTTTCGTCGCGTTCCCGCCAGTCCTTCGGCTTTTCGAGGCCGAAGACCTGCGGCTCACCAGCATCGATCAGCATCGTGGTGAGCGGGGTCACGCTCGACTCCACGCGGCCGCCGATGCCCTCGATCAACTCCTGCAGACGGGCATCGTCGCCCGTCGGATCCTGGTCGATCTGCACGAAGCCGACCATGACGGCACTAAACTGCGCGCCGGCCTCCCACAGACTCGTGGCCACGCCATCACCACTGACAATCGGATCGCCGATGGAATCGCTCCGGATGCGCACGCGAACGAGCGTCGGGCTCTCCAAGTCCATGACCTCCGCGGTGCCTTTGCGGGAGGCCACGAGCGGCTTGGGGTCGTCGGGCCCGTAGATGTAGAGCACCAACCCTGGCCGCATGCCGCGGGTTGAGTCGCAGAGCACGAGTGCCGTGCGGTCGGCCTGATTGACAGTAATCACCCGGCCGTCGAACCCGTCGACCCGGTCGTCGAGCGGTGCGCTGTCGGCCACGGTGCGCTGCAGTGCAGGGTCGGCCATGCGCAGTTTGGCGAGAATCGCGTTGAACCGGTTGATCGCCCGCTCCCGTTCCCGCAATTCCGTGAGGATGATATCGACCCGATCGACCGTTGATTTCGATTTGAACGCGTCGAGGGACCGGGCCGATACGACGTCCTCGGCGCGGGCGACCGCCTGCTCGATCTCCTGCAGTTGGTTCGCCTCGTCGAGGGCCTTTTTGTAATCCTGACTGAGCTGGTCCATGTCCGCCTGGTGCTTCTTCACGGAGGCGTCATACTCCTGTTTTCGCGCCTCGGCCTCCTGCTCGACCTTCTTCACCTGCTCGCTGAAGCTCTCGGCCCGTTTGGTCGCGTCATCGCGGGCTTTGTCGGCCTCGGCCACGGTCCGCTCCTTCTCGATCAGCCGCTCCTGGAGCTGGCTGTCTTTCTCGCGGACGGCATCCTGCAGCCAGAGGGCGAGTTTCTCGTAGGAGCGAGGATCCTCCTTGAAATCACCAAAGCGCTGGGCAAACCAATTTTCGATCGCCTTCTCCGGATTGATCTGCGCTGGATCGGCCGGATCGGTCATCGCGATCCCGATGGCGTTGGTGAGCAGGTCGTTGTTCTTGCGCTGGGCAGCCAGATCGTCGGCTGCCTTCTTCGCCTTCTCGTCTGCGGCTGCTGCCTGCGCTTCGGCATCAAACCGCCCCTTGAAGCCGAGGTAGGTTGTCACGGCCAGGATGAACGTGAGCATCACGAACACGATCAGCGTGATGCTCAGCGATTGAACGACGGTACGTTGCGCAGCCATGGTTCTCGTCTCATCGTCCCCCCACGATCGGCAATTGAGGGACGATCTGATTATACAGGCCGTATCGCTCGCAGGGCCTCAGCGTATCCGGGCGACAAACGCCGCCACGGCCTGCTCCATGGCGGCATCGGGCCGCCCGAAGGCCGCCGTGAATTCCTCGATTCGCCGTTGCTCGGAATCGTTCTCACAGGGGGATTTCTTCGCCAGGACCGCGAGGTAGTCGACAAATTCCTGCTTCTTCGTCTTGATCAGGAAGGACGTGACGGCCCAGGCCCGGGCATAGGCGTCGGTCGCCGCGTCGGGGCGGCGAAAAGCCTCGTCATCGCGAAGGAGCGGTTCCAGCCATCCCCGGTCTTTGAGCTTGAGGAACTGGTCGCGCCGTGGCTGGTTGACCATGCCGATCGCCCTCCAGCCGCGGCTGGAGGCGAGATCCGGCGCCTCGAAGTAGGTGGCCACACCCTCGCAGACCCACACGGGAACCGGCGCCAGCCGCTGGTGGAGCCCGCAATTGAAAGCCAGCTGGTGGGTGCCCTCGTGAATGAGCGTGGCGACCAGTCCGGCCGCCTCGGGCCGGGCCAGAAGATCGGGGCTCGCCCGCCCGCGGGTCTGGGGATCGGTCTGCAGGGCATCGACACCGGTAAGATCGAATGTGGTCACTCGGTTGCTGAGCATATTGTAGTAGCCGACGACCCGGTCGGTGGCGGCACCGAGATCCCGCGTTGCGTGCTCCTCGTATCGGCGGCGGTCAGAAAAAACAACCACGATGAGCGGCCGATCCGGCGGCCGCACGTCACACCCGGCGCGGGTCCAGAAATTCGTGAAGGCATCGTGCAGCCGTTCGAAGAGAGAAGCCGCCCACTGCGCATACTGGCGTGATGTGTCGAAGCAGACGACATAGTGTTTTGTGACGAGCAGGTCGAAGCCGCTCGGCAACTCGCCCAGAACTCGACGGCCGAGTTCTCGTGGCGTCTCGAGCGCGGTTGGCGGCGGGATCGGGTCGCGGGCCACGACCGCATCGGGCTGAAAGAGATCGAGCCGACCGTCGCCTTGCTCCAGAAGGAGACCGCCATCGACTGCCTCGGCCCGAATGACGCCCTCCACGATTCGCGTCTCGGCTTTCGCCTCTGGTCCATTCCTGACTTCCACGCGGATCCAGGCTGGTTCGCTATCGCCACCAGCCGCTCGAGCGACGGTGGCGGCGGCCAGCATCGCGGCGAGAAGGGGGAGAGCCAGGGAAAGTCGTGAGCGGCGCATGCGTTCATGCGACCACGTTTCACGACCGGGGGAAAGTGCAAAACGGGGGATGGGGCCGCCGGCTGGGCGAGTCCGGGAAGCCGGGGGAAGCGGCAGGGCATTCCGCCGGCTTGCGCCTGGCGGCTTCCTGTACGCTGCCCCACCAGAAAGCCCCGGGCGCGAGCCCGGGGGCCGGGGGGTCAGTTGGTCTGGCCCGATGCGGTATCGGCCGCTATCGTTCCGCCCCGCCATGCTCAATCCACGCAGACGCATCAGCTCGATCGCTCGCCCTGTGACCTGGGGGACGGCGCTTCTCGCTGTGTCGGCGATCGCCTGTGGCTGCGCCCAGACGGCCGCCTGGAAGATGCCGTGGAACGACACGAGCCGCGCCGAACGAGTCAAGGAAAAGTATGGACTGACCGCGAATCAGCGAGTTGAAGAGGTTGAAGAACGGGCTGCCGCGGCACGCAGCGAGGGAGGCCAGCGGGAAGAAGCATTCACTGCCGAACTGGTGCGCAGCATGCTCACCGAACACGACCCGCGCGTCCGGATCAAGATTCTGGAGATTGCGGTGACCTTCGAAACACCCTCGGCCCTGTCGATCTGTCGCGGCGCCCTCGAGGATCCAGACGCCAAGGTCCGCATGGCTGCCTGCAACGCGTGGGGCAAGCGGAGTGGAGATGAGGCCGTGAAGCTGCTTTCGCATCGGTACCAGACCGACACCGACATCGATGTCCGTCTGGAGGCCGTCCGCATGCTTGGGGCGGTAGAAGATCAAACCGCGATCCCGGCCCTCGCGCGGGCGCTTGAAGACCCTGATCCGGCGGTCCAGTATCGGGCCGTGGCGTCATTGAAGAAAGTCAGCGGTCGTGACCTCGGCGACGACGTCAATCGCTGGCGAGCCTGGGTGGCTGATCCTGAGTCGGAGCCGGATTGGTCGATGGCCGAGACATTCCGCAAGATCTTTTAGCCGGTCCTGATGTGCGCCACGTCTCTTCCACGCCGGCGGCAGCGTTCTTCGAGCGGAGAATCGCCCCGCTGAAAGGGGTAAGAAATTCCGGCTGCACGAATGGGGTGGTCTACTTGAACTTGGGGTACGCCTGACGAGGTGGCCACGTTCGGGGTGACCGTTCGGCCGATAGCAACCGCGTGCCATCGAGTTCCCCTGCGTCCCCAGCATGACGAAATCAACCGTGACACCTCCCGCCCGCAGGCCGCGCTGCTCGACCCGAACCCCACGGTGCCCAGTCTCCCCTGAAAAGAGGGGCCTGGGGTCTCGATGGGGGCGGTTGCTCGTGTGGGCGCTTGTGGGGGGTGCGCTGGTGGGCCTCGGTTTTCTTCCAGCGGCGACAGCAGCCCCGCCGCGACGGTTTCTCGACGTGTTTGCTCCGCGACCTGAGCCGACGCCCCGTTTCATTGCGGTGCCGCAGCCGCCCCCCGCGCCGGCGTCCGGAGCGTCATCGCGATCGGAGCCGAAGAAGGGGACCGCTGGCGACTCGCTTTCAATCCCCTCGTGGAACAAGACCGTGACGTTTGGCTCGTCGCTGGCCAGCGTCATCACGAAGGCTGCAACCGACGCCATCGATCCGAAATTTCGGCGGAAGGCGGTATTGCGGGAGGCTTCGGCAGCCAATCCGCATGCCGTTCGCAAACCGATCGGCGCGGCGCCACCCCAGTCCCGGCGGCTGGAGCGGCTGCGGCTGGGAGTTTCGCGCACCCTCGCCGCCTACCAGCGGCGGCCGCTCAACACCGCTCAGCATTCGCCCTGGGAGGTGATGCACGGTTTCATCGCCTTTGGCATCCCAACCCAACTCCGCGTCGGTGGGCCCGGGGGCACGCCCGTCAATGCGATCGGCTGGATGAACACGGGCGGGAAGTGTCGCGGACAGGTGATGATGGTTGCTGCAGGCGACCGCCCCAAGGCGCTCTACGGCATCGGTGTGCAGGGGCACTCCGCCCAGTATCTGGCCATCCTCGCCCAGTGCCGCGTGTCGCTGCACTCGCCGATCACGTTGCAAGCGAAGTCGTACACCGTTTCCGACCTGATCGAAGAGGAAAAGCTGTCCTGCAAGTCGGGGACCGAGCTGACGTTCGCCCTCATCTCGCTGGCCCACTATCTCCACACCGACGCCGAATGGGAGAGCCGAGACGGCAAAACATGGTCACTGGCGAGGTTGATGGAAGAAGAAATCGAACAGCCAATTCGCGGAGCGCCGTGCGGGGGCACGCATCGCCTCTTCGGCTTGTCGTATGGCTGCCAGCGCAGGCTCAGGGCCACCGGGCAGCTCGACGGCGTCTACCGGCGGGCAGACAAGTACGTGCGTGACTATCAGGTGCTCTCGCTCTCGAAGCTGCAGAACCGGGACGGTTCGTTCAGCACCGAGTGGTTCAAGTATCCGGCC